>JAOZLT010000153.1 GCA_029934675.1 Candidatus Altimarinota bacterium
CATTGATTTAGTGTTAGGTTGAGTAGGAGCGCTAATAGTAGACTGTTGTCCACCTGGGGCTCCAATGTTAAGTCCACCTGCAAGTAGTCCTTGAATAGTAGGAACTGTTCCGGAACCTGTAGAGACTTGACTTTCGAGGGAATAGGGGTTGATTAGAGGGTTCATAGTAGTCCTTTTTTAGTTCATTATAGCACAAGATATACTTGCGCTATATCAACTAAATTGACTGTACGATATATTTAGCTCTCCACTTAATAGTGCTTTCATTAAGCTCAGGATGCTTAGATTGTGCTTCTAGTATCTTTACAGCTTGTTCCTGAGGAACACTGTACTTGTCCATAACATCATAGATAGTCATAGTACTGTCTGCCTTAAAAGGTTCTTTCTGCTTCTCTAATGTCTCAACATCACGCTGAGATAGGGATACAGGTACCTCGAAAGGTAATCTCTTACCATTCGCTATGCAAAACTTTTCATCATAAGTATCTTGATTACGTGGAATAATCATATACCGTCCAGGTTTAGTATTCTTTTCTGCTTTTTTTATGTTTGCCATATTGCCTCCAGGGTTATTTGAATTATGCTAGTACTGCTGAAATTCCATCAACTGTACTTGCCATTGCTTCTCTTGTGTTTTTAATATACACACCTTCTCCTGCACCAACAGTTACTGCTGTAGACGCTCCTCCGGGAAGAATCGTTTGTTCAGTGCCTGCTTTCTCAGTGATAAGCTTACCGCTTCCAGAAGTTATTGTTTCCCCGATACAGATAGTCAAAAGACCATTTGTATTGTTTGTTACAGTATCAGCTGTAACTACTGCTGCAGGAAAAGCTACGAGCTTAGAATCTAATTGTACTACTTCGATTGCTGCCATTATTTATCCTTTCTAAAACGCAAATTCTACGTTAATTGTTCCAAGACGCTCTGGGTATAGAACCTTCGCACCTAACCATGATTTCCAACCAGCTGTACCAACTCTTTTCAATGCATCACTTGATCCAGCAGATCCGATACCTTGATAGATGAAGTTAGTAGCATTCTTTCCTCTTACAGGAATATGTGCGGTATGGTCTTTACCAAAGATGATTACATCAGTCGTATAGTTACCAGCAGTAACTTCTACAAGTGGTGCATTAGGGTTACCGATAACGATACATTCACCGATTGTACCTTCTTCACCGTCAATCTCTCTACCAGTTCTGTACTGTTCGACAGGTACAAAGTCAGCATTCGATCTCATAGCTTCAATAGCTACCGTGTGTGCTACCATGATATATCGAGTTCTTACAGGAACTGTTCCATAGTTAGGACTAGATGTCATAAGTGAGCTTATCTCTTTAGCACCAGATAATCTAAGTGCAACTGTTGTTTGTCTTACAGCCGTTGTAAATGTTGCTGCTCCGATATCACTAGCTAGAGTCTGTGAATGACCTGCACCGTTCACGTATAGGTCTCTGTAGTAACCATCAACGATAAGTCCTGCAAGTTCACCCATTTGTTTAGCTGTCTCTGCAATTGACCATCTGTTATGGAACATCTCCATCTCTTCAGTATATGGCATCCAGTCACCAATCACAAATACATTCGCTGTTTGCTTGATGAGTTTCATTTGAGACTTAGATGCCCCTGATGAACCTTCCGCAAGTACGAAGTTATTATATTCGCCTACTGGTACATTCTGAAGTGTTTCTTCATCTGTATTAGTATCTGCATCAATAACATTTCCCGTAAATTTCTGGTTAATGTTGTTAGCTAGATATAAATCTGCCATTCTGATCCATTTATCAAAACGAATCTCTTTCGAACTCTTAAGGGGTAAACCTCTCTGCATTGTTGCATATTTATCAAAAACTGTATTCTCCGAGATATTCGTTAAAAGAGTCTTATCAAGGTAAGCTTGCATCTCTGCGCCGAGACCGTTACCTAAATCACTTCCGAAATTCATGTGTTGTCCTTTTTATATTTGAAATATTTGATTATCTATTTGTTTATAGTAATCATCGTCTTCCCACACTCTCGCTGCTGCTTCTTTATCAGAGATATTTCTATCTCCTTGTTCTCTCGAAGGAGCAGGAGGTGTGGCACTTTGTGGCGGCTCATTCCTGGTCTCAGTACTATCACTTACTTTTTGTGCTGCAGCACTGTAAGCCTGTATCCAAGACACAGCAGGATTCAGTGACTTCTCTTTTATAGCAAGAGGATAAACGCTGTCGAATTCTCCAGTAGCTACACTCTGTACGAATGAAGGGAAAAGTTTATCAGTATACACTTCAGCTTGAAAACTAGGTTCCAATCCTGCATATATCTCTGATACTTTGCCTGCACTCTCTACATTGCTTGCACTGTAATCATTCCAGAATGTCTCTATCTCTGATTCAATCTTTACTTCAGGAGTATATGAAGTTGGTTTATCTTCTGTTCCTGAATTAAAGAAATCATCTGAAGTAGATGGACTCTCAACATTATATTTCTCTCTTAGATATTCAAACGCTTCCTGTTTGCCTGCATGTAGATCAGCTACTGCTTGTAATATTTCCACTGGAACATCACTTACAGTTTGAAGGATTTTCTTCTGAGGTTTTATATTAGACATCTCAGTTTCTAATTTAAATCCTTTCTGAGCGAGATTAATCAACTCTTCTGGATTATCAATCGGAATATCCTTTCCCTTAAACTTTAAAACAGGGCTGCTAGACATGAAAGCATCACTCGCTTCTTGTTGTACCTCTTCTTCTGTTTGCACTTCATTGGCTACAGGGCTAGTAGGTGTTTCATCAAATAAGCTTGTGTCATTAATATCTGTTTGATTCCAAAGGTCGTCGGTTACTTCTTGGGTTTCCTCGACATTCTCATCATTAACATTAACATCAGACTCAATCGTCTCAGTGGTTAAATTGTCCTCCATAGGTTAGTTCCTTAATATTAATTTAGTCATCAGACTGGTTTATTATATCCAAGATGTATCTATGAAGCTCTTGCCTTGCTTTTAAGGCATCTAGGACGACCTCAGAGCTTAGGTTATGCTCTAGGGCTGTAGTTAGTATACCTTTCTTAATAAATCCATCCATGATAAGGCTCTGGAAGTTCTCATCTTCCAAGAGTTTTAACATCTTTTTACTATCTGACATCTGACTTCTCCTCTTTAGGTTCAAGTGCTACGGCTGCATTAGCCAGAGCATCAATACCGTCTGTTTCTATATCTGAGTATGTCTTGTCTATGTCTGCTGCACCCTTAGCTAACTTAGTCCCAAGTCCATCCATAGTTTCTTTGGTCTTAGCATCTGCATTTCTTGTTCTTGCCATTGCATTCTCAGCTAGAGCTTGATCTTTACTGTTAGATGCTTTCTTACCTTCTAACTCTGCTTCTGCCATTGCTGTCTGCATTGGATCTGGCTGAGGGTTATAAGCTTCTATCATCTTAGCTATATCTGGTCTGTCCATTGCTTCTGCCATATCTGCCATGAGTAGACCTAGTATCTTACTTGGTACAACACCTGCTTGAACTAAGTTGCCAGATTGTTGCATCAACATGTTGATCTGATTAATCTTAATGTCTTTAAGCCCATCAGTACCTACTTTCATAACTACATCGTATTTAAATGCCTGTAGGTCATAGAGATCATTTACTTCCATCATGATTAACTGCATTGCTTTCTGTTTAGTTTCTTCAGGCAATTGATCTAACTGGTATTCAGCTGCTAATCTCTTAGTTTGTTTTACTTTCTCTTCAGGGATATATACACCTGTGATATCTTGTATCTCAGATTCATCTAAATACTCCATACCCATCTCTGCCCACATTCTGAACATGTATCTCATACCTGTAGTAAGGTTAGTTGTCATATCTAGTAATCTGATCTGACTCTGTGACATGACTGCTGAGAAGTTTGAGGAAGCAGCTTTCATTTCAACACCTGGTATACCTTGCATCATCTTTGATATACCTGTTAAACTTTCTGCCTGAGTATCTATGATAGATAACATGTTGTATACACTTTGTGGTAAAGGGTTAAAGTTACCGTCCATTACAGCAGTGTTAATATTTTCATGTGTATTGATCTCAA
>JAOZLT010000154.1 GCA_029934675.1 Candidatus Altimarinota bacterium
ATCCGGAGCCACAATATAGGGCCTTAGAGCCAATTCCTTCAACTTACTGTTACACATTTTGCTACACAAGGCAAGAGATGAAACACGTACAAATCAGAAATAATACCTACCACTACAGACGCAGAATCCCAAAACAACTACAAGATTACTTCAACACTCCCTACTATCACAAGTCACTATCAACAGATAAAAATATATCTACAGCACTCTCTGACAAAATAAATATCACCTTCTCAAATGCCATAGTGATGATCAAATTAAATATGGCACCAGATCTGGGTGACCTTAACACTTGCGTTCCTGAACCAAGGAAAAGAACGGTCAGCTTTGCTGACATAACAACAGAGTATTTGAAGGCTGCTACACTCTCAGAGGCCAGATACAAAAAAGTCAGTTACTACTGTACAGTTGCCGGTGATCTATTAACTGGGTCAATGAATCAGAACAAGCTGGACTCTTTCAAGGTTAAGCTGTCACGACTGCCAAAGATGAACATACACAAGTACAAAGTAATGCCTACGTCTACACTGGTTCAGATGGACATACCAGACGATCAGTTGCTATCGGTCAAGACCAAGAACGACTACATCAAGACCATCAACTCTATCTCTAAGTTTGCACACCAAAGAGAATTTACAGATAGAGAGTTTTCACTAAAACTATTTGCAGAAACAACTGCACCTAGAGATCAGAGACAGTCAATAGACAGAGATGCTATAGAGCAGCTCATAACCAAGGCCAGAAGCAACGATCTATCTCTCGTCTACTCATTACTCTACTTCAGTGGTATGAGGCTCTCAGAGGCTTATAAGTGTTCAGTTTCAAATGTGGATGGAGTCAAGTGTTTTGACCTGACAGACAGAGAGTTGAAGTTAAAAACATCTGCAAGTTATAGAGTGATCCCAGTCCATAGAGATATTGATGCTGAGAGTGCACTGGATGCTCTACACAGACTCAAAAGTGATTACGTGACAAAGAGTGCCAGTAAAGAGTTTGGAGCCCTGGGTAGTCTCTATTCATTGAGACACAGCTTTGTTGATCACTTGGTGAAGAGTGGAGCAGATACAAATGTTGTCAGTGAGTTAGCCGGTCACAGTCACAAGACAATGACACTATCCAGATATTCAAAAGGGTTTGATGTGAACCAACTGAAGGAAACAATAGAGCTGATCTAGCCAGCAAGGCCATTGGGCCGTCCTTGGTGGGAGAGGTCAATTGAGCAGCTCTGCTGCGATTGAAGGCCTCTATCCATCCGAGGTGCTAGATGTATCGAAAAATATATATAGATATGAAGACGATACGATGTGAACTGAATACGAATATGAATATGAATATGAATATGAAGGAGAAGGTCCTACGTAGAATCTTCGTAGCTCCTTCGTAGGAGCTTCGTAGCAAATATCTATAAATATGCTGATATACATAGAGCCCAAAATGGCTGAGCACCTCCTCACCAGCTAAAGCTGGATCGGGGCACTCCCCATTTTCGGACGAGCTTGCGCTCTCTCTTGTCTTTTTGGTTCAAATTGTGTAATTCATTGTTATATCTCTTGTGTTTGTTATATATTTTAGATATAATAGTCATAGTTTTTTACAAATAAGATGCATCCACTTGGATGATGATCTCTATGTTCCTGACGGGAGCAGTCTACAGAGATGAGCTTTGATCATTTGATCTTGGTTCAATTATCTTTATGTAAGGAGTCAGAAATGACTGCCCAAAAAACTACAATACAAATAGATCAACAACTGCTAAAGTCATTAAAACAGATAAAGCTAAACACTGATTCTAAGTCTATCTCTGAAGTTATCCAGATCCTTGTTGCAGAACACAATAGTTCTAAGTAGGTCTACATGATTGATTTAGATAAAGCATTGACTTACTTGTTGAGCAAGGCCAGAAGTGATACCAAGGCCAAGTCTGCTGGCGCAAAGGTGCTCCGGTACCCAGTTGATGGTGACTACACTATAAATGACATCAGAATACTTGCCGTATCAGTATCGTTTGAATACAAAACTTGGACTGTTGAGATCGCTGTCAAAAAAGATGATGAATCATCACACCAGATGAAGAGGTTCAAGTTGACAATCGCCCAGGAAAAAGTACCACTATGGCAAGAGGTACAGAAGCTGCATATGGAACGAATCTGTAATTTTGATTTTGAATGTGACTTTGATGTTGACGAACCAACACTAGAGACGTATCCGAATAACGATGGCTTTTCTATTGGTTCAACTGGAGTAACAGATGTGTCTGAAAAAGTTGCCTTAATTCTTAGTTCAGAAACTGATGACTGTGATCATCATTGGAGTGATCCATTTGATGATAATGCTGTTTGTAATAAGTGTGGAGTAGTAAAGAGTAATAGATAGACGCACACTGACAAAGACGCACATCCCTTGCGCGCGCCAGCTAAAGCTGCCGTGCTCGGGCGCACGTTTTGCCAGCCGTGCAGAACAACAAATCCACCTGGTTCAGAAGACTAGGTGATGATCATAAAAGGAAAAATAAAATGAGTAATGTTAAAACAATTGGACAACTAATTGATATTGAGTTCAGAGGTTCGTACAACAAGGGCTACGAGGATGGGATCATGGAAGCAGTCAAGATACTGAGTAATGCTCATACAGCAAATGAAGTAATAGAGGCTCAGGAACCATATCCTGATGGTGAAGCAACTTTTAGTATTCCAGGCAACCCAGAGGCTTCATTTGATGAAAATGAGGCTTATTGGGCAAGTGTAGAACATTCCGGTTTAGGTGGATCAACACGTAAGGCAAAAGCGACAGGCTGGCATTTGGGCTATAAACGTAGACCTTGGACTGAAAATGATGTTATGTATTTAAAAGAGATGTTTAGAAGAAAATACTCAGCAAAAAAGATCGCAGGACTATTAGCTAGAACCCCACAAGCTATAAGTACAAAACTTAGATTTTTTGGTCTAACCTATATAAGAGGTGAGAGCCACAAAAAAGTTTCAGCCTACAAATAGATCGCTGTAACTTGTATGAAAACTGGCGGAGCTATTTTATCAATGAGTACTTGTTGGTGAAGAACTGGACTGAACTGACTACGAGCTCAGATCCAATCTTGTAGAACGCATGTATAGCGTCAATTGAGTCCAAGTAGACGATGTGACCTTGATCATCTTGGTATTGAGTGTGTAATATCATGATGGTTCCTTTTGTTACGTTTAGTAACAGAAGTATAACATAGAGTTGAGTCTATGGCTATAAAGCTTTTATGAGATTTAAGCAATCAAAATGTTCAAGTGCTAGTTCAGAATGCCTAAGATATATACCAGTTTCTGTATTTGACTGTACTAGCAACTCATGGTCATAAGCCTCTTTGTCTGGATCAAGATCTAGTTCTAAACATGCAATTTGAAATTCTAATCCATGTATAACATAGATGTCTTTGTTCTGTTCATCCGCTCTATTAAATTGAATTCTATGTGCTATTTCATGCCTCAGTATTTCGATCAATGTTAGGTATTCAAGAACAGTGACTTCATCACCAATAGCTTTCAAATAAATTTCATCAGTTTGCATGTTGTAATGTCCACCAACATCATCATTGTGAATGGCTTTTCCTAAGCTATGTGGGATGGACTTAGCGTCCATATCTTCTCTGGCTTGTAAAATAGGATCATTTGATGTGAATACAACACCATATGTAATTCCCTTATATACCTCAGGTAGCAATGCTTCCACGTCCTTTATCAACTGTTCTTTATATCGCATTTTTGTCTCAAGCAAATATTGTTTAATGTCTTGTTCTTTTGTCATTTATAACCCTTTCATGTTTATATACTGACATAAAATAGTGTGCAAATAATGATTATATGGCTTTTCTCCAATATTGAGTCAGTGACTATCAAGTTTGCTGAGGATATAATATCAATGTTGTCCCCAACCACCTAGAAGGTTTGCCGACTCTCGATTTCCGATTGGTGACACAAAACGACTTTTTCTGTCCGTTAAAGTCGCTCTTAAAAAATGCGTAGCAATTTCAATAAAAAGCAAAAAGGTAATCTTTTTTGCTCTAAAACAAATAA
>JAOZLT010000155.1 GCA_029934675.1 Candidatus Altimarinota bacterium
GATAAGTAACCCCATCATCCCTCAACACATTGCATAAGTTCCACAACTTATTGGCTATTTCTTCTGCACTCATAATTTTTATCTTCTTCTTATTTTATAATTTCCCAATACCCACCTTTGTCAGGTCCAATACGTTTAAGTTCATTGTCATCTTTCAGTTTTGCTATTTGTTTTGCAATGGCACTTCTGCTTCTATTTAATAAATATGCCATTTCTGAGGTTGTAATAAACCTATTGTCTTCTATAAGATTCAGTATTTCCTGTGTAGTTTTCTGTGTAGTTTTATGTGTAGTTTTCTGTGTAGTTTTTGTTAAGGTACTATTCTTAAAAACAACAGCCAGTCCTCCCCATTTGTCTTCAAACCTAGGCTCTGGCAAACCTGCCTTTTTGCATTGTTCTATTATATTTATCGTACCCCTTCCCCAAATTTCAATATATCCAGCTCTAAAAAAGGCATTTGCAATATCAGGATTAGGAGGCTCTGAGATATGCTTTTTTTTCAAGGTGTCTATAGTCCAGCCTTTTGGTAAATCACCAGCATTCCAAATCATTAACCAATCTTTATAAACACTAATCTGTATTGGATTTCCACTGGAATAATCTTTGTGAATTAATGCGTTTAACAAGGCTTCTCGTAGTGCCTCTTCGGGAAAATCGTAGGTTTCGGTTCGTGTTAAGCCTTCATAATCAATATTGGCTTTCATATATTTTGTTAGGAGTAAATCCATGGTTTTTTCAACCTGCATAAAGAGACTTCCATGAATTTCATCCTGATAAAGCAGTTCGGTATCGGTTCTAAAATATCCAATCTTAACATAAGCACCAGTTATTAGCTTCTCAGGTTTTTTACCAAAGGCAATTATTGCAGCTCTTTTTAATTCACTACCTGACAGGAGATTAAGAGAATTCAAAAGGTTTTTATCAGAATCATTAATGTCTGCAATAGGAATTCTTTTGCTTTTTATTGCCTTTTCTCGAAAAAGCTCAATGGCTTCTGTAGATAAATCTGCGAGAGTAAAGTCGGGTGCAACTACACCATCCCATTTCCTGCCCATTTTTTTCAGGAGAAGCTTTTCAAGAGCCGGACCTTTCAAATCCTGAAGTGTACTTCCGGAACGATAATAATAGTGGCCTTTATAAGAAATAGGGGTAGAATATGCCTCAATATCAATTTCAATACAATACTTATCATTTTCAGAATGTAAGTTCACATCAACAATAATCCCAAGGACATCTCTAATTTTGTTAGGTAAATCTTCAAGTAGTTTTTGATAATTTGCTAATCCTACAACCTTACCATCATTATTAACTCCAATAATGAGTTTTCCACCATCTGCATTGGCAAAAGCACAAATCCATTTCAGGTATTCATCTTTCCAAATTAATTTCCACTCAATATTTTGACTTTCTTTATTCATTATGCAGATTCACCGTATAAATTTTCATTCAATGTTTCCAATATTTTATCTAATTGCTTATTAAAGATTTTGTTAAGCCTACTATACCCACCATCACTTTTAAAAGGTTCTTTATTTAAATCATCTTTTTGTAAGACATTTTCTTTTAATAATTGCTCTTCAAAACGGGTAATCCATTTTTGCTGTACTTTATTCCACTCATTAAGTTTGCGAATTTTATCTACAGCACGTTTTATTCGTTCATCATGACTAATCAAACTGTCTCCCAAAGCAAGAGTTCGAATATATGAAATAATATCAGCAGCTATATCTTCATTTTTCACATTTTTCCACGCTTCATGCAACGACCTTGAATTATAACCAGATGAATCAAGAATCATCATTAACTCTTTCAATGATTTGCGATCTAATTCTTTTGGACGTGTACAAACGATGTTTAATGCATCAATCTTATTTTTATTGTCACGGATATAATCCTGAAAACTATCCAGATAGTCATTTGGTTTTTTACTGTATAATCCATAACCTCTTTCTGTTGCAATTAATCTATCTATATGTTTTGAAACCAATTGTACGTTAGTTTGAGGTTTCAACTCATCAAGAAATTTCCAAAGTCCGGTGAATTTAATAATTTGTTCTGCTTTATCAATATTTGATTCACCTTTGAGTAAATCAATTAAGCTGTCAGGATCTTGACCCTCGGCATGGTATTTAAACTTTTCTTTCTGATCATCTGATAGCCTACCTTTTTTTCGTTGCAACTTGGCTATGACCTGATCAATTTGTTTTTTAACTCTATCATTTGAGTTTATACTATCAAGCTCTTCAGATAGTTGTTGAAATGTAACACTTGGATTAGCTACAACGGGTTTCATATTAGTAAAATCTTGTAAGGCCTCATATAATCGAACAGCATCGAATATTTGAAAAACTTCTTTCCCAATCTCATCACATTTTCTGGTAGCTCTACCAAGCATTTGCTCGTATAAAATTCTAGACCTTATTCGTCTGAGGAAAACTATGTTACAAATGGGTGGAACATCAACACCGGTTGATAATAGATCGACAGTTACAACGATTGTAGGATATTTCTCATTTTTAAATCGTTTAACCAATTGCGGAGGGTTATATGATTTGCCAGTAATTTTAAGAATTGCATCATCTCCAGCCTCAATGCCAACTTTTTCAAACTCTTCTTTAAGTAGTTGAACAACAAGGTCGGCATGATCATCTCTTGAAGCAAAAATTAATGTTTTCTCATCACCATCAGGATCAAGTTGTTTAACTAACTGTTCACATACTGTCCTGTTAAAGTTTTCTGTAATAACAAGTTTGTTAAACCCTTCAATTTCTATTTTAAGTTCATCCTCAAGTTCATCAAGTTCTATGATTTTGCCTGTTTCAGGATCATAGGCTGATGGCTTTTCTCCCTTTTCCCACTTAATACCATCACTGCTTAGTTTAGTTTTAATAATATGGGGAGGATCGTGATCAACAAGAAACCCATCAATAACAGCTTCTCTATATGAATAATTATAAACAGGTTTACCAAATATTTCAATGGTATGCAGTGCAGGAGTTGCTGTCATGCCAATGGAATATGCATCAAAATAATCTAGTACTTTTCGATACTTACTCACATAGTCATTTTGATTCTTGAACACCAATTCCTCATCATCCATTTCCCTATCCAACAAATACCCACGATGAGCCTCATCAATAATAATACAATCGTAAGTATCTATGGGTAATATGTTGCTATCCTCTTTGGAATAAAATAACCGCTGTACCATTCCTTGTACAGTGGCAAAATGTAATCGAGTATCTATATCAGGAATTGCTTTTTTAAGATCCTCAACTTGATAAGTATCTGATAAAGTATTTAACTCCTCTATTTTGTTATCCTTAAATGAATTAAGAGCCTGTGTAGCTAGTACGGTACGATCAACTAAGAAAAGGATACGTTTAAACCTATTTGATTTGATAAGATGGTAGCACAATCCAATAATAGTTCTTGTTTTACCAGTTCCTGTTGCCATGGCCAACAAGGCTTTACCACCTATATTGTCTTCGATTATATGTTTTTCAACAGCTTCTATGGCTTCTACCTGATAATCACGTAGGCCTAAACCAATACTGCTTTTTAGATAAGATATGTCATCTGATAATAATTTTTCATTTGCAGTATCAATATCTCTTTGATAGATATCAAGAAGACCATCAGGGGAAAACCACCCTTGAAGAGGCCGGGATTGATTGTATTCATTTCTTACGTCTAAAAACCAAATGCCTGATTTAGTTTTTATCTGTTCGAGGTAAGGTCTACCATTAGTAGAAAAAAGAAATGGAGCTTTATAATTGTGCCAGTCACTAAGTAGTTTTGCGTTATTTATTTCTTCAACTAACTCAGCATATCTTTTCGCCTGAGTAAGATCAGAAGGAATATCTAAAGCATATTTCTTAGCTTCCACAATACCATATAACTCCTGCCCAATAAATAGAGCATAATCAGCCCATTTACTTCCGACCCTCCATTCTGCAATAGCAATTTTTCTTTTTCTATCAGGTAAAGTACGTTTAAGTTTATAATTCAGATTCTTTGTATCTGCTTCCCATC
>JAOZLT010000156.1 GCA_029934675.1 Candidatus Altimarinota bacterium
CCCTGCTAGAGGCGGGGGTAATCCCCCAGAAAACAAAATACCAGCTTACTGTGAGGCTCTCGGATAGCAAGTCTGGCTATTCGCCAGTCATGTCCGAAAGTGACAATAAGATGGTATATATAAATTTCGAATAACCAATTTCCAAAAGGTATCGAATGACGAATTTCCAATCTTCTAATTTTGTAATAGTGAGCATAGCGAACGTTTATAATTTTGTAATTTTTCTAATAGCGAAGCGTTTCTAATCTTCTAATCTTTTTAATTTATTGTAAGTTTTCAGTTTAGAGTTTTTGTAGTATTGTTATCTCGGCAAAGCCAATGAGCTTGTCGAAATGTTATTCAGTAACAATTAATAAATATGAAAAACAAAGTCCTATTAGTAATTTTAGATGGTTTTGGTGAAGGTCCTGCGGGTCCGGGTAACGCTGTAACACTTGCCAAAACTCCAAATCTCGATAAACTTCGTGCCAAATATCCCCATTCAATCCTCCAATGCACAGGTGAAGCAGTTGGGTTAACCAAAGGTGCAATGGGTGGTTCGGAAGTCGGTCATTTTACAATGGGTGCGGGGCGAATAGTCCCTCAGTTTCTCCTCGCTATAAATCGCTCAATCCAAGATGGTTCATTTCGTGAAAACGAGGCATTAAAAGGAGCTTTTCATTATGCTAAAAAATCCAAAAAAAAACTCCACCTTATGGGCATGATTTCTGATGAAGGTGTTCATTCTCATATTGAGCACCTCTTCGCACTTCTTGAATGGGCGAAAGATGAGGGGCTGGAAGATGTTTATGTGCACTGTATTGCGGATGGTCGTGATGTTGAAGAACGAAGTGTTAAAGAATTTCTCACAAAACTCCAAAATAAGATTTCCGAATTAGGTGTTGGTAAGATTGCAACTCTGATTGGTCGATATTTTTCCATGGATCGTGATAAAAACTACAACAGAACTGCCGAAGGCTATCGCCTCCTAACGCAAGGTAAAGGTGAAGAGTTTGACGATGTAATGAAAGCCGTAGACCACTTTTACGAAAATGATAAAGAGCTTACCGATTACTATCTTCCCCCAATGCTACTAGATAAAAATGGTCTGGTAGAAACGAACGATACTCTCATTTTCTTTAACTATCGTACTGATCGCACAAAACAGCTTACAAATGCGTTTACAGACCCTGATTTTAAGGAATTTGATAAAACAATTGGTGATATTCATTTTGTCTGTATGGGGCCATATTCAAAAATTGCTCCAGTAGCATTTAAAGTCCCAAAAGTTGAAAACAACCTGGCAACAGTTCTCTCAAAAAACGCAATTCCTCAGCTCCGAATCGCTGAAACCGAGAAATACGCGCACGTAACATTCTTCTTTAATTCACAAAACGAACACAGTGTACCGTTAGAAGATCGCGAGCTCGTCCCTTCTCCAAAATGTGCCAGTTACGATGAGAAACCGGAAATGTCAGCTCACGAAATTACTGAAAAACTCCTTCTGGCACTCCACAATTCTCACCACCGCGTTATAATCACAAACTTTGCGAATGGCGATTTGGTCGGACATTCAGGAAACCTGAAAGCGACTATAAAAGCAGTTGAAACTCTGGATGAATCCGTTGGTAAAATCTATGAGCAAGCTATGAAATACGGATATACATTTTTACTAACTGCGGATCACGGAAATTGTGATGAAATGCTCTATCCAAACGGCGATAGTAAGCCTTCTCACTCCATGAATCCGGTCATATTTATGGCAATGAATCCAGAAGACAAAATCAAATCAGTCCATGACGGAGGGCTCGCTGATATAGCACCAACAATTCTCAAATTACTCGGCATTGAGAAACCGAAGGAGATGACAGGAAGGTCTTTAGTTTAGAATTTTATACTTTTTAGAAATTTACTCAACATAAATTTTATTCAAATAAAATCAACTTTTTACCCATAATAATGAAAGGTAGATTGTTGGCTAAATAATAAATAATATAGTTTTGCACTAATCTCGATTTTTTTTATTAATTGTGTGATTCTATGCTTAGATTATGAGTTCAACAAAAAACAGTACAGATTGGTTGCACCCCATTGAATTAGACGAAAAAGAGTCTGAGGTGTTTCAAAAAACAATGGAAAGACCTTTGAATAAGGCTAGGCGAAAACAACAGGCTATGTTATTAGAGATTGCACGCAAAATAATGGACTAGTGACTGATAAGAAGATAAATATTCCAGACTTAAATATTCAGCAGTATAGTGGTAGAAAACTACCTGTTTGCTTTAGGTATAACAAAAAAGATAAATTCCTTGTTGATTTTTACAACTTGGGGCAGATAACTGCAAAGGAATTAGGAGAAAGTAAAAAAATCACCCATTTGACACATCCAGCAATCAAATTGGGCATGGTATTAGTTACCAAAACATTTCAAAAAAGAAGCATAGGAACTTGTATTCTGGCCAAAGTGATTAAAGTGGCACTCAAAATAAGAGAAGTGGTACCTATTAGATTTGTTGTAGTAGATTCTACAACTGATGCAGTTAATTTTTATAAAAACAAGGGATTCATAATGTTAAGAAAGAAAGAGAATACAAATTTAATGTTTTTAGATATTGATAAGCTAATCGCAGAGTCTGGAAAAATATGAGACAGGATAATCACTTATTTAACTCATCAACACTTATCCCATACTCAAAAAAGAACTTAAGCAGTTTCTCCGTTGCTTCCTGCATTCCATCCATTTTATGTATAAAATATTGGCCATTCGCATGATCCAATACACCTTTGTCTTTTAGCTCTTTAAGAATTGTTTGGCTGACACCAAGTGTATAGCCTCTTTTTTTCATAGCCGTTACAAAATCACCATGAGAAAACAAACCCTTTAGGAGCAGAACTGAATTAAGGGCGGCCTTATAATCAGAATATCTCGACTCACTTATGGTTAAATCCATAAACTTCTTATAATTATTTTTAAACATATCAAGCAATAATTCCTGTATATGGTTAAACATTGAATATCCAGAAAGAAGATATCCTCTAAGTGCAAAATTAGCGAAAGAAGTAGCGTCTTTTTTTCTCAGGCTCTGAAGTAAAAAGAAGTGAGTGTTATCTTTTTTGATTCCATAATAAGCAGCTAATGAAAGCATTCTTTCCGCACCATAGCCATAATGATGCAAAAGCATAGACTCCAAAAGCCGAACAACTCTCTTATTACCATTTTGGAATGGATGTATGGCATAGAAAAGCACATGAAACTCTACTATATCCTTAAGACTAATGTTTTTTCTGCCAGTAAATTCTCGTAATAGGAGCTTTAAAAGACTAAGTATTTTTTTGTGATCAGGCAGTATTATTGGTCTGATTTTCCCAATTTTTGTGCTATTTGAACCCCTTAGCTTGCCAGGATGATATTTGGATACACCAACGTCTTTTGTGTAACTATCAAGTCCTATAGTTAAGTCATAATGAAGCTTTTTTATATACCCAATATTCAAATTGTTAAAGCCAAGAGGGTTGATATTAGTCTCCACACTTTCGATATTTTCGAATTCAAGTTTTTCATATTTTTGGTTTGAATCGAGACTTGTATCATCTTTATATTTTTTTAATCTGGCTTCAATTTCAGGTGTAATATAAATACTATCAGCTTCAACTTCAGTTAGCTCAGAATATTCAGCAGTAGAAATTGCATATGTTTCTTCAAATATGGATTTCGATATTACTAAGCTCTTCATTGATGCGAGCTTGTCTGGAAGAGATGCAAATATATCCCTAGCTCCATCTATAGCAGTGCTCGGATATATAACTTCAGAAAGCATTTTAAATCCCAATTCATCATATATATTTTTTGCCATAATTTTATCATAAATATATCATAATTTTATCATAAAAATGTCATAAAATCAATATAACACTACGGCTGGCTCCATTACTTCGGGTTAGGAGTTTTTTCGTTTAAATAAAAATTATCACCCATAAATCTTAGTTGTGCAAAATACTGCCCATTTTTCACCAATTGGATGGGGTACTTTTAGAACATTTTTAACAAGTTTG
>JAOZLT010000023.1:0-10780 GCA_029934675.1 Candidatus Altimarinota bacterium
TTCTCAAGCAACTTTGAAGAAATGGTATACCTTGGTTCAAACATAGTAATATATTATCTATAGTCGTATTATAGACGATTGATAGACGATTATACAGAAAAATCCGTCATTTTTAATAACCTGAATAACCTATCCATCTTATTCTTAATCCTCTCACAGTAACCAACATCTAAGATAAATATTTTTATACTGAGATGTTTGGGGAACTATCTAAATTTGTTTACAAATTTCAATAGCGAGCATCACACAGATAAAAACATTCAATAAGAAAAAGAAAGTCCGCCGTAACCCTAGCGAAAACTTGCCATCTAGCACTGTTTCAAAAACCTGTGGGTAAAAAGTGGTTTTTTTGTTATACTCATGCGGTAAATTAACTGTTTTTGATATACCTACCAAAAAAAATATTAAAAATTCAATATGTATTACCTTTACATCCTACAATGCGCTGACAAAACACTTTATACTGGAATTACCACAAACTTAGAACGTAGGTTAAAAGAACACAATGAAACAAAAATTGGAGCTAAATATACAAAAGGGCGGCGACCGGTTCAACTAGTTTTTTCAAAAAAATTTCACACACGTTCATCAGCTTCAAAAGAAGAAATTAGAATAAAAAATTTATCCCGCAAAAAAAAATTATTATTGTTAAAATAAGAAGGCACTTTATTCCTATAATCTACCTCTTAATAAAAAAGCTATGACCTCAAAAACACTAATTTGGATTGGAATGTTAGTTGGCTCCTCAATTGGAGGATATATACCAACTCTTTGGGGACATGGTCTTTTAACATACACTTCAGTACTTTTTACAGCAATTGGCGGTTTTATAGGGATATGGATAGGATTCAAAATAAGTAATTATTAAAAATAATATACTCTCCCTCCAGCCAAATTCTTATTAATTAACTATTAATTTGGATTCATTAATATCTTTTTTAACTTATTCACTAAAACCACCCATTATATATCATAAAAAGATTCCACCGAATCAATTAGCCTTGTTCGAAAATAGAATTTAAAAAACTGATACCTTTTCAAGAAAAAATAACAATCTTTTAAAACAAAAACATTCCACTTGCCTTTTGTCAAATTTCAATCTAAAGTCTTTTCACTAACTAACAACAACAATTATGGGTAATTATAATCAAGGTGGCAACAGAAGTAGTAGTAGCAGAAGTTACAGTAATGGAAGATCAGGAGGTAGTAGAGGAAGCTACGGAGGTGGAAGATCTGGTGGTAGTGGTGGAAATAGGGATAGAGGAAGAGTAGAAATGCACAAAGCTATTTGCGCTGAATGTGGAAATACCTGCGAAGTTCCATTTAAGCCATCTGGGGATAAACCAGTATTTTGCAATAACTGTTTTAGAAGAGATGATGACAGAGGTAGCCGATCCGGAGGTAGTAGAGATAGAGGCGGTGACAGAGGTAGGGATAGGGGTAGAGATAGAGGAAGAGATAGGGGTGGAGACAGAGAAATGTTTGCAGTAATTTGTGATAACTGTGGAAGTAAATGTGAAGTTCCATTTAAGCCATCTGGGGATAAACCAGTTTTATGCAGTAATTGTTTTAGTGAAAGCAAAGGTAAAAACTTCGGACCAAGTAAATCTGATCTATCAGAGGAAAAATTTGAAGAACTCAATAAAAAACTTGATAAGATTCTTAGAATCTTAAATATTATCAGCCCTAAAACTGTACACATAATCAAAAAAGAAGATATTCCAACTGATGACATAGACAAAAAAGAAGAAAAGCCTAAAAAAACCCCAGCAAAGAAAAAAGCTGTCACAAAAAAGAAAGTAGCTACCAAGAAAAAGACTCCAATAAAGAAGAAAACCACTACTAAAAAAACCCCAGCAAAGAAGAAAGCAACAACGAAAAAAAAATAAATCAAACCTATAGTTTGTAGGTTAATAGGTTGTAACTATTATAAACTATAACCTACAAACTATAATCTATTTATTCCTCTTCCTCTCAAGCTCGCTAAGATACCTCTTCCTAAGACGCACGCTTTTAGGAGTAATTTCAACATATTCATCAGATCCAATATACTCAATAGCTTTTTCAAGCGTCATAGGCACTATAGTAATAAGATTCATGGCCTCATCAGTTCCCGATGCACGTACATTAGTAAGTTTTTTATTCTTTAAAGGGTTAACTACAATATCAGTTCCTTTATTATGCTCACCTATCACCATACCTTCATACACTTCTGTAGCTGGTCCCACGAACAAAGGACCCCGTTCCTGAAGCTTCCACAAAGAATAAGCCATAGTTGAACCAGTTTCACCAGAAATCATGGAACCAACAATACGTTTCTCAATACTCCCTTTATAAGGCTCAAAACGAGTAAAGGAGTGATAAAGAGTTCCTTCTCCACTGGTCATTACCATAAACTGGCCACGAAAGCCAAGAAGCCCACGAGTAGGAACATCAAGCTCAATCAAAGTATTTCCATTTTCTGACCTCATATTTGTCATAATCCCTTTTCTCTTGCCAAGAGCCTGAATCACAGCCCCGACAAGTTCATCAGGGACGTTAACAACAACTGCTTCAATCGGCTCATGTTTCACTCCATCAATCTCACGCATAATTACTTGAGGCTGAGATATCTGTAACTCAAATCCTTCTCGGCGCATAGTTTCTATTAATACGGCAATATGCATTTCACCTCGTCCATAAACTTTCATATATTCACCTCCGCTAAAGTCGATTTTAAGACCCACATTTATCTCCAACTCTTTTTCCAAACGCTCACGAATATGACGACCAGTTACCTTTTTACCTTCCCTTCCTGCAAAAGGTGAATCATTTACAATAAATTCAATCGCAAGTGCAGGTTCATCCACTTTAATAGCTGGTAACGCCTTCAATCCAACCTCGGACGCAATAGTTTCACCAACATAAATATCGGGAATTCCTGCAATAGCCACAATATCTCCAGCAATCGCCTCTTCCGTTTCAATTCTATCCATACCTCGAAAAGTATAAAGCTGAGAGACCTTCCCTTTTCGCTCCTCTCCATCCGCATTAATTATAACTACATTATCATTAACTTTTACTGAACCTTCATAAACACGACCAACCGCCATACGACCAAGAAAATTATCGTAACCAAGAGTTGCAGGTTGCATTCTAAAAGGAGCGGAAGTATCACCTTTAACCGGATCTACATGCTCATAAATAAAATCCAAGAATGGAGTAATATCCTTTTGTTCGTCATTAAGTTCACGAATCGCAACACCGGCTTTTGCATTAGAATACATATATGGAAAATCCAATTGTTCATCAGAAGCTCCAAGAGTTCCAAATAAATCAAAAGTTAAATCTACCACAGTATCAGGTCTAGCCATAGGTTTATCGATTTTATTTATCACTACCAACACTTTATGTCCAAGTTCCAAAGATTTACGAAGTACAAATTTAGTCTGAGGCATCGGCCCTTCATATGCATCTACCAAAAGTACCACAGCATCCACAGTACGAAGAACACGTTCTACCTCTGAACCAAAATCCGCATGACCTGGAGTATCGACAATATTAAGTTTAGCGCCTTTGTAGGAGATTGAAGCATTTTTTGCATAAATCGTAATCCCCCGCTCCCTCTCTTGATCATTGCTATCCATAGCACGCTCCTCAAGTCCCTTATGGATATCAAAATGCTCACTTGCCTTTAAAAGCGAATCTACAAGCGTCGTCTTCCCATGATCTACATGAGCTACAATGGCAATATTTCGTATATCCATAAATATATGTTAAAGCCGATGTAGCCTATAGTAAATTATGTAAAATCACAACCTCATCTTCAATTAAACCAATTTTCAGACATAATATCTAAAACCTAATTACAGCTTGTCTTTTGAGATTTTAAAATGCCTACACACCTTGCTTGTTTTATTAGTAATGCAAAAAAAGCTAAAGCAGATATTAAAGTTGCTAATAAAATTACAATATAGAGAATAGTACTTTGCACAAAAACTTTATGAACAAAAATTCCTAAAACCGCGAAAGCTACCAAAGGACAGATAAGACCCCATTGAGTTACATGAAATTCCCTAAAAAAATGTCTTTTAAAATAGTCTTTTAATAAACTTAAACCAAAAAACATATACCAAACCTCAAACGCAAAAGCCGTCACCGTTACAACCATAAAATATACCCCAAGCTCAGCACCATAATGATGTTCCAAATAGTGTCCAAATCTAAAAATACTAATCGCATAAAGTGTAATATTTGGAATAACAATTAAAAAACTTGGTAAAAATTGTTTTTCCGGAAGACTCGTAGCCGCAAAATGACTCTTAAAAATCGACATTAATTTAACGGCAAATAAGAACATTCCCATTGTTCCGCTAATAAGTGACATAAATGCCGCAACATTAGCTACATCAGAATTATGAGCAATAGCCGCTATACCTGTACCCGTTACAGTTACCATAGCCAAAACAAATGGATAAAGTAACCATCCAAAGCTGATTTTATTAACATCAAAATCACTAACAAAAGAAATTTTAAGCAATCTAACAACCACCACCAGCGAGTATGCCCAAATTACAGCCCACACAACTAAAGCAGGCACCATAAATATTTGTAAATTTTCTGCAAAAGCTGGAAGAAAATAACGAATCGGTCCAATGAACATATTTAATGTCATTGTTATTGAAATAAATGGAGCCAAAATTGCAGAGTTTTCTAAAGGATTTTTAATTAAATCTTTATATTTATCTGTTTTCAAATACCCCCATAATCCAATAAAAAAGACTACCGATAAAATTATATGCAGTAATGCAAAAACAATCATCCCACCTTCCATAATTCTATATAACAAAGTCTGCCAAAATGATATATCGCCATAAGGCATAGTTGATATATAGATAAGCCCCTTACCATGAGGTATTGTATAATTAAAAAAGGCAAATGGAATTACGGATATGCCACCAGCACCAAGTGATGCTAAAAATATAAGTGGGGAGAACAATTTTTTATTCATAATTAAATAATTATTTTAAAGTTATAAGATTATTTTTTTGCAATTAATTTAATAATTTTCCTCATCTGAATTTCGTCCTTATTATTTAAGCAATATTCCAAATGTTCATTCAAAATTTCACTAAAAGCGCTACTTAAAGCAGCCTTAGATGCTTGAAACTGAATAATAATTTTTTCACAGTCATCTTCTTTACCATCAATCAATTTGATTAAACCATTTAATTGACCTATTATCTTCCTTAGTCTGACATTTATTTTATTCATAGTAAGTAGTAAAAAATGCAATCCACAATACAAACAGCTCAATACAGTAAAATAAAGTTTGAGCATTTCCCTATTAAATCAACATAGAGACACTCCTCAGATAACACAATTTTCAGTTAATTATTAAGTTAAATCACGGGCGATAATACCCCTAGGGGGTATAGTATGTCAATGGAAATTTACTTCTCAAATCAAACTCCATTAAAGTCATCATACTTTAATAGAGTTTGATAAGCTAACATCAACAACTTACATTACTGCTGTTCCATCATTTTATCGATAGCCTCTTGCATAGCCTCCATATCTATTGGTGAATCATTTAAGTTTTCTTCTGCTTCTTTCTGCATTGTATCTTGTGAGCCATCGTCACCTACAATTTCGGCTGTATCACCTAACACACCTTTATCTGTCTCAGCAGGAAGAGGTGTATCCCCTTTCCAATTTAACAATGGTTTATACCTTTCCATCGCGTCTTTTTCTGCGATATCGTAGTCATTAGTATCCTTATTAGCCTCATTAGTTTCACTAGCCACGTTTGCTGCATCTGTCACCCCATTATCATCATCACGATCAGGAGTCTCCTTATGCCCTGAGCCATCCTGTTGCATTGGATCCTTATTCTTATCCTGCTCCTGATTCTGTTCTTGCTCTTGATCCTGTTCCTGTTCCAAATTCCGATCAGCCGCACCCTCCTCACCATTCTTATTAAAAGATTTTTGTGTGTTCTGATTACCATCTTTTCCAATATCGCTAAGTGTATCTTGTGCATTAGAAATAGTATTTTTTGCATTATCCCCCTCAACTGCCTCAGAAGCAGTATCAAGTACCTCAGAAGCATAACTCGCAGTTTCATTAACCTTAGATTGAGCCTCCGACTGATTAGCACTATCAGACATACCATCCACAATATCCTGAGCCATACCAATCTCATCAACGGCTGTTTCTGCGTTTCTGGCAACAGCACCCTCATCAACCCCACCACTCTGAGCATAAGCAGTTGAAATAAAAGCAATTGGAATATTACCCTTAATAAGCTCCTCAATACTATAAAGCGCAGCTTCAGCTTTATCTAAATGATAAGAATAAGTATTTGTCCTCACATATTGATAAATTCCGCCTACGACAATAACAACCACAGCTACAATTAATAGTGATTTTTTCATAATTAAACTCTTTAAAATATATATTCAAAGCAACTATATATAAAAAAACATCAATATACTAATTTTTCTATGTTGACTTTTTATAGTTATGAATATATATTCATAATGACTTTATAATTAATTTAAATATTATGCCAAATTTTGATAAAACAGGTCCAGAAGGTAAAGGTAAAATGACCGGTCGTGGAATGGGCGCTTGCAATCCAAATACACCTCAACCCCCTAATCGCGGAGGAGGACGTGGCTTGGGTAGGGGCTTTGGTAGAGGCTTTGGTAGAGGTTTTGGTAGACAAGCTACCAATAACTCTGAAAAAGAATAGTAGATTTTTTTATTCTAAATGGATAAGATAAAAAAGCATTAAACAGCCAACTTTTATGATGCGACCACGAAAAATCAGACGAATTGGGCATAGCCCAGGAATAACCTATTTTAAACCACGCAACGCACCACTACAATCATTAGAAGAAGTAAATTTACAACATGATGAGTTTGAAGCTATTCGTTTAAGGTATGTTGAAAATTTAAAACAAATTGCCTGCGCTAAAAAAATGAAAATTTCCCAAAGTACATTCCAACGTATTCTTATCTCCGCCAATCAAAAAATCGCAGAAGCTCTGGTAAAAGGAAAAGCAATTAGAATTGAAGAAATAGAATAAAATGGATACTGCTATAAAAAAACAAATTATCCAGAAATGGACTAATAAACAGCCACTTAATCAAAAAATAATTACACTTTTTGAGAGAGTGCGTGATATTCCATATGGTGATATCGGATCAAGAAATCCTACTGATGTTTATAAACAAAATAAAGGCACATGTTCTGGTAAGCATGAACTGCTTAAAGAACTATACCAACAACTTGGAATACAAGTAAAAAGCTATTTGGTTATGCATCATTTTAAAAAAATGCCTGTAAAATTTCCTAATCACATACAAAATATTCTCAATAAAAGAAATATTCTTGACCCACATAATTTTCTTAAAATTCTAGTAAGCAAAAAATGGATTACAGTAGATGTAACATGGAACAAACCACTTAAAAAACTTGGTTTTCCTGTTAATGAAAATTGGGATGGAAAAACAGATATGCAAATTGCTGTAATGCCAAAAGGTAAAATTTTTGAAACTAATGACCCAATATCACTAAAAAAACAACTCATAAGCCAATTATCAGATCAAGTTCAAAAAGATAGAAAATTATTCCTATCTGAACTAACTGAATGGTTAGATTTACTAAGAGAAAATAAGACAGCTTAATCCATAGATAACACTTGCGCATAGTCACTTCGGAGAATACAGGTTAGAGAACCATTTTTTAAGTATATGATATACTCAAAACACTATTTAATAACAAAAAATAAGAATGGAACTATCAATATTTGTTGCCAAAATCATTGGCGTTACCTATATCGCTATGTCGATTGGTGTTTTAATGGGCACAATCAGCTATAAGAAGATACTTCAGGATATCACTAAAACCCCAGCAGTAATTCCTTTGATGGGTCTTTTTGGTATCTTAATCGGGATGCTTTTAATCGAATATCACAATATTTGGGTATGGGATTGGCCAGTAGTAATAACCCTAATTGGATGGATTGGAGTTGTTAAAGGTGTAAGCCTTATGGTTTTTCCAAATTTCACCAAATGGTTTGAACCGATGTTTTCTGGTAAATTCATGAAAATAATGCCTTACTTCACTTTGGCATTCGGCCTGCTATTCGCATATTTTGGATTTTTTGCTTAACCCTCTAAATGTAGTAGTCTCCACATATTTTCTCTCGTAACTCTTACATAGTCTTTTTGCTGACAGTATAAAGATGAAAATGGAAGAATTAGGATTCTTTGATATGTGGTATAATCCAAACGCTCATATTCGACCATTTAACCCCTTCCAACCATGCCCGAAACAAAAGATAGTAACGGAAACGTACTCAACGACGGAGATTCTGTTCAGCTTATTAAAGACTTAAAGCTAAAAGGCACTTCCAGCACATTTAAACGAGGCACTGTAGCAAAGAACATTCGGCTAACAGATAACGCCGGAGAAATTGAGTGTCGGTTTGGCAAAACCACTATTGTATTAAAAACCGAATTTTTGAAAAAGAGATAGTAATATTGGTTGTAATAAATTCTGTATTTTTACGTTTTAAACTATATAAAACGATTATTTATGAAACTCAAACTCATACCTCTCATCATTCTCGGATTAATTTGGCCATACAACCTCTCGTATCAAGCCAATATATTTACCGATATCAGCGATTCCCCCTACAAAACCAGTATTGAATATTTATATGATAGTGGAGTTGTCGAGGGTTATTCTGACGGAAGTTTTGGACCAAATAAAAAGATTAACCGTGCGGAAATTATAAAAATAATCCTCGAAGCTAGCACTAATGAGGACATTGGACATAAGCTGAATTGTTTTAAAGATGTACGTGGTAGTTGGTATGCAAAATATGTTTGTTACGCAAAAGAAAATGGAATAGTTGAAGGTTATTCTGATGGCAAATTCCGCCCCGCACAAAACGTAAATATGGTAGAAGGTCTGAAAATGGGAATTGAGAGCTTCCCAGTTGAAGTTGGTTCAGCAAACAATCCTTGGTATCAAAAATATATCAACTTTGTTCACAATAATAATATTTTTTCCAAATATTCAGTCCTCCCACAAAAAGATATGACAAGAGGTGAAATGGCACATCTGATTCATCAGATGATGTTAAATGATAGCGGTACCAAAAAGTTTACAGGAATTCGAGATAGTAAATCAGCAGGCTGTGGAATCAATCCTCCATCCCCCACCCCAACAAGCTCAATAATCGACGGACGAATACGCCACTATATAACCAATATTCCAAACGGCTACAACAAAGATAAACCAGTAAGTCTGGTCTTCGCTTTCCACGGCAGAACAAACCCAAACACCCAAGTCCGCACTTATTATAAAGTAGAGGAAGCATCTAATAACAAAGCAATATTCATCTATCCCGCAGGCCTGCCGGAAGAAGGACCAAACAGAAATTGGTCCGACCCTGGCGATAAGTCATCCGAACTCAGAGATTTTGAGTTATTCGACCAGTTACTAGAGGAATTCTCAAATAATTATTGTATTGATACGGATAAAGTATATGTTATCGGTCACAGCCTAGGTGCATGGTTCACCAACAACCTTTCCTGCGCACGTGGTAATAAAATAAGAGCAATCGGTAGTGTCGGTGGTGGAACTACGATTAATGAATGTACAGGCCCAGTCGCCGCAATAATTATGCATAATCCATTAGACAGATTAGCCCCTTTCAGCTCTGGCGAAACCGCCCGCAACCAACTAATTACCCAAAATCAATGTAGCTCAAGTACAGCCTCCACAAATCCGACGAATCTGAAATGTGTAGAGTATCAAGGATGCAACAACATCGCCCCACTCAAATGGTGTCCGCATAATGATAGTACTGAATGGGGAGGTGCATACTACCCTCACACCTGGCCAGATGGAGCAGGTTCGGAGATATGGAAATTTTTTGAAAGCTTGGAATAGGTAATTTGTACAATAAACATTGTGTGGGGTAATATCTTATCCATTTATTCAATCCATACCCCTATTCTAAAACCCCCACCCCCTTGTCATGAGGCAATATTGATAATGTTTTAATAAATATTACACAAACCCAATATTGCTACCCCTTGATAAAGGGGGCTGGGGGGATTTCCAGACAGACCCTGATCCTTTAGATCCCCACGCAACTTTTATTGTAAGAAATCCAAATAATTTCTATTGATTTTCCACTTAAAACTTATATAATCTAACCGAAATAAAAATAAAAATATGACAGCAACAAACCACCCCGCAATAGATTTTACACAGGAAGCAAATAAGCTAGAGACAATACTTAATGAACTAGAAACCAATAATAATAGTGGTAATTTTAAAGATACTATTATCGCATGTAGAACGGGTTTTATGAATTTAGATAGGTGTAACGACAAAAGAGTCATATTGAATACTATTAGAAAAAGTTTGGATACTATTGCTAAACAAAAACCTCATCTTGAATTAGTCAAATAAAAAAACTTGTTATTTTTTGTAATTTGGATTTTTTAAGGTACAATACTAATTACTTAATCAAACACCTATGTTAGACGAAGAAGGTAATAATCCTTTTGAAGTAGAATCGGAAGAACGCGACGAAAACTCTGCAGTTCAGTACAATGAACCTGAAGATATTGAATCTGAACAGCTTAGACCTACCGCACCACCCGAAAAAATCATGATGGAACACGAGGAAAAGAACAAAAAATCCAAAGCCGGTATAATTTTGGTTATTCTTTTTGCTGTTATTTTGATCATTGGCTTCTAAAGTGTCTT
>JAOZLT010000023.1:10790-12645 GCA_029934675.1 Candidatus Altimarinota bacterium
TTGGTTATTCTTTTTGCATTGATAATATTAATAGGTGGCTTCTATCTACTTAGGTATGTAAAACAAACTCAAGACGCTCAAAACTCAGCTACTGAAGCTACTACCACTACTCCAACATCAAATATAACCACTACACCAGTTACAACCACTCCAACACCCGACGCAACTACAAAAACTCCTCCAGCAACACCTGATATAACCGATACAACCTCCGCGACTGAGATTAAAACTGACACACCTGAAAAAACCATGCCACCCACTACCAAAAGTGATATTAGCAAATCTCACCCCAAAAAAACAAACGGAACCATAGTAACCGGAACCCCTACACCAAAAACACCAGATGAAATAGTTAAAGATTTCTATAGCTGGTATACCAAATACGAAGGTGATGCTATCACTGATGGTTCTTATAAAACAAGAAACGGAGTTACAGCCGATCTAATAGCTAAGGTTGAAAGAGTATCAAAATTAAAAGACCCATTCCTATACGTCTCAAAACCTATATCTAATTTTGAAGTTGAACCTCCTAAGATTAATGGAGAAAACGCAACTGTAGCAATTAACATCAAAAAATCAGGCAAAACCTACCCAATAAAAATCAGTCTAAAGAAAAATGGTTCCTGGAAAATGATAAATGTCACAATACTTTCTCAAAATGGAGAAAGGGGTATTCTCGAGACATTTAAAGAAGATCAGGGATTGGATTATTTAACCGTAAAAGACACTACTTTCTACTGGAATCTGCCTGACTGGAAAGGAAGGGAATCACAAAAGGTTAACGGGAAAAACCTAAAAACAGATAATGCTGAATTAACTACCGATGTTAAAACTTTTCTAGAAAACCAAGGCTATAAAGCCGACACTCAAAACAACGGTTATAAAAAAGATCGCACTGTTTGCATGTATTCAGACGTAATAAATGAAAGAAACAAACACGACATTGAACTAAAATGTGGAGAAATTATGTACAACTACTAATCCACTATTCATGTTTTTTGATGAATGTTGAAAAATAATACGCAGCCAAAACTGTAGATATTGGCACAGCCAGAATCAATGTCATACTACCAGCCAAAGTTCTAACTATTTCTTCAGCAAGAAATTCATTATTTAATATTACCCAAAGAGGTCTGGTAGAAAGCGTAAGCATTAAAAAAGCAGGTAGTGATGCACCTACATAAGCTATCACAAGCGTATTTATCATAGACGCAATATGTTCACGACCCACCGACATTCCTTTTTTATAGAGCATTCTAAAATCCAAATTCTTATTTGCCTTATGTATCTCATCTATTGCCGCAACTTGAGTGGTAGTCACATCATCAAGAACTCCAAGTGCACCTATCATAATAGCTCCAAGTAACAACCCTCTTAAATCTATATCTCCCAAAAATCCAAAACTAAGATATGTAGCATCCTCTGAACCAAGACCAAAAAGTCTGGAAAAAGTTACGCAAAATTCTGCTATAAATAAGGAGAAAACAAGTGCTATTAAAGTACTAATTAACGCAAGTGTTGTTCTTTTTGTAAAACCATGAGAAAGGTAAAGAGATATAATCGCAACAACAACCGATCCTAAGAAACTAATTAAAAGTGGATTCTCACCAGCTACTATATTTGGGATTATCCACATAATCAGAATAAAAAGCGTTACTCCAAGCCCTATTATAGACATTAATCCACGCCTACCAGATATCAAAACAGCTAATCCAACAAACAAAAGTGCAAGTATTAGCATATTATTAAGCCTATATGGCTCATATATCTCATAAGTTGTATCACTATCAAGATGTATTTGAACCATGACTACCTTATCCCCTTCTTTAAGAAGCTGTGGCTCATTACGCACCAG
>JAOZLT010000157.1 GCA_029934675.1 Candidatus Altimarinota bacterium
CCAAAGATATTAGCGCTTCTTTATTTTCCTCACAAGGAAAGCTAATATCTAAATCAAACCAACCGGAATTTGTTGAAGGGAAAATACTTAGCAAATCCCACAATGATCTGACAGAGGAACTATACATTACTTATGAAGGGGATATATTGGAATTTGGTAGTGATTTAAAATTTATAAGAGTCAAAGGTTTAAAAAATAAAATAAGAGGGAGTTCAAATCAAATTGACCTGGAAAACGATTCCATTACAGAATATATTTTTTATTCAGGTGATAGGTCTCAAACGGTTATTCTCAGAAACGATTTTGACCATCCTGTAGTTCTTGATGTCCATGTAAATAGTCCTCAACCTTTTTCAGTAAAATATTCTAAAGACAAACCGGATTTGATAAGCATCAACTCAAATAAAGAATACTATCTATTTGAATATCGTGAAAACCCGTATTATTACTACAGATACCCCTTTTATGCAGGGATTTATTTTGTCCTTTTCGGATTTTTTTCAATAATATTTCACTTTCAACATAAACGTATTCAAAAGGGATATGAGACCGAACGAAGACTCAATGAATTGCAAATGCTTACCATCCGTAACCAGATGAACCCTCATTTCACCTTTAACGCTATCAATTCCATCAGTTCAGTCATATACAAGGAAGATAAAAAAGCAGCATATAACTTTTTTACAAGGTTCAGCGACCTCATCCGATATACCCTTAAAAATGCCGAAAAAATAGCTGTTCCATTATCAGAAGAAATCGAATTTGTAACCAATTACCTTGAACTCGAAATGTTCAGGTATAAAGATAGATTTGAATACAATATATCTGTTGATGGAATACTTGAACAGGATATTGAAGTACCCAGGATGATAATTCAGACGTTTGCAGAAAATGCAGTTAAGCATGGGTTAAGCCATTTGGATAAAGGGGGTTTGTTGAAAATACAAATATCACAACAAGATCATAAGTTGAAATTATTAATTGAAGATAACGGAATTGGCTGCGATGCTGCCGGCAAAATGGATATTCACGGCACAGGAAAAGGAATGACAATCATCGAAAAGATTTTTGATTTATATCATAAGTTGAAAGGAAAGAAAATAACATATACAGTTACTGACCTGAAAGACGAAAATAATCAGCCGATGGGTACAAAGGTAATTGTTGAACTTGAGGTTTAAAGACTGTTTATTCAAACCCGGAAAAGGGGTGCAAAAAGTAGAATGACAACGAATAATCAAAACCTTGGATAATATCGCACCTACGGGGCTTAATTTTATAGGCGCCTAATTTTCTACCATAATATCGAACCTACGGTTCTTTTGTTTTTCCCAGCACCAGCGGTGCGAAATTATGGTATAAAATAAATTTTCCAATGTGCAGCGCCGTAGGTGCGAAATTATCTACAAATTTAATATCCATGCGTTTACACAAATGTTGTCATTGGTAAGCCTCGGGTGGTGGTCTTGCAGAAGAGAATGCTGTGACAATCTGTTTGCAATGAAAAAATATCCAAAACCACCAGCTTTCAGGGACAGCCGTAAAATCAACCAGATTGCCACAATACGCCTTCGCACAAGCCCAACCTAAGGGTATTTCGCAATGACGTAAAGTTTGGAAAACTGTCATACACTCCTCTGTATTCACAAAACTTTGTATATTTGCATTAAATAAAGATAAATGAGGATTCAATACAGCAAAAGATTCTTAAAACAACTATCTAAAATCCCTTCTTTAACAAGAAATAAGATATGCAAAAAATCAAAGCCATTATTGTTGACGACGAACCGGAAGCCCAGGACCTGCTTGAAAATTTAATATCAGAAGAATTTCCCAAAATTGATATTAAAGGAATTGCCTCCAATGTGGATGAAGGAATAGAACTGATAATAAAAAATAAGCCTGAAATTGTTTTCCTCGATATCCAAATGCCAAGAAAGAACGGTTTTGAATTATTACACGAGCTTCAACACCTTGATGTTAATCCCACCATTATTTTTACTACCGCTTACGATGAATTTGCAGTTGAAGCCATCAGGCATTCAGCCTTTGATTACTTGCAAAAACCCATAAAAGTACATGAACTTGAAAGAACAATTGCGAGGTATAATAAGGAGCATATAGAATCTGATTTTAAACAACAATCAAAAATTATCCTTGAATATATCCGGAAGCCACGTATTAAATTTAATACCCGTAGTGGGTTTGTTTTAGTTGACCCGGAAGAAGTCCTTTACTGTTTGGCAGATGCCAATTATACTGATATTCATTTGATAAACAGTGATGAGATAACCGTTAGTTATTCTCTAACGAATGTTCAGCAGATGTTCTCCAATTCCGAATATGTCCGTTGCGGGCGTTCTCACCTGATCAATACCCGCTACCTTGTAAATGTAAATCGAAAAGAGAGAAGCTGCACATTCTCTGTTGATAGCAACCAGATAAAAATAACCATAACAAAACAAGGGGTTCGGGATTTGGAGAAGTTTTGGGGGTAACTTGACTCTCCCCCTCCCGAATCCCGAAAACTTTCGGGACGGGACTCTCTAAAAATTAGAGCGGGGTGAAGCATTGAGGAAAGCAACAAAATAGTTAAAAAAAAGTTTTCAATTTCTATAATCTTCAAATGAAACAGGATGTAATTCCCCCTCTCTGCGTTAGTAGAGAGGGGGTTAGGGGGTGAGTCAAGCCTAAACCGAAAAGACCGTAGTTGCATATTTTCCATCAATAACGACCCGATTAAAATTACCATAACAAAACAAGGGATTAAGGATTTGGAGCGGTTTTGGGGGTAAAACTACATTTTCTATCAATTTTTTCATATCTACTCAAACAATATACTTACTTGTTCACACAATAAGTTATTTGGTTCGTACAATAACTCAATGTTTCTTTATGAAACTAAATATTTTAGGTATATTTGATGCAAACTTTATTGAATTTACAATTATTCTATATTTGACTAATAAACCAAAAATATTCATTTTGCTAAACATTTAAAAATATTGGAGGTAGCTATGAAAAGAAACATACTATTTAAAATCACCAAAGGGCTTCTGTTGCTTTTATGTGTCATTTTTATGAAAATTGGGGCATATTCTTCTAATGGTTTAAACCCTGGAAATAATCAAAAATCAATCTCCCAAGTAACGTATCAAGGTCGAGAGATATATGTTCTTGATCATGAGTATTTCGTTTATTTTCATACAGATCAGGGATATTCAAATTTTATCAATAATTATCCTAATTGCTCAGTAGTAGAATACTATTCAAATTTTAAACTTCTTCATTTCATTGATCTTGAGAAAAATGATGCCGAATTATTTTTACAAGGACTTGAAAATAAGTCATATATAAGAAGCTCTTATTATAACAGGGTAGTTCCAAACATTGAACAAAGTAAAAACTATTTAAATCCTGCATTATATAAACATGTACCTACTAACCAAAATGCCAAAACAGATTGGTTTGGTGATATTTGGAATGATGGTCGAGATCCTATAAGAGTTGTTACACCTGAGGATGTAAATGCAGCAATTGAAGCACAAATATATTTAAGTGATAAAATTGAACCTGAAACAGATGACCTTGAAGTAATTTTGGAAGGCATTGATGGTGCTATTGAGACTGTCACATTTGCACCAGAATTAATACCCCAGTTTTCTATTCTTCCAATTCCCTCAGCCGGAGCAACAGTGAGTACATATTTATCAGGAGGTTCAGGTGTTTGGGAATTAATATACATTGGTTATAAACTTATAAATGGTGTTTACGATGATGAAAACACACTTGAATTTGCAGTTGATTTTTTAAATCTTGGTCTTACATGGGCTGCAGTTGCATTTCCTCCAGCTTCTGTAATGGTATTAGGTATTAAAATTGCTGCACAAGTAGGATGGTTATTATATCAATGCTATTTGGCAGACCAGGAAGAAATGGTGAACTATTGGAATGCAATTAACGAACCATACAGAAATAGTCAATTGATTTCGATTTTACCTTCTGCTGTATTTGATGACCCATATT
>JAOZLT010000158.1 GCA_029934675.1 Candidatus Altimarinota bacterium
GGAGCATTCGGTATCCATAAGTCAGGCATGGTATCAGACATGATAGATGCAGAGATAGACAAAGACAGCGGACTTGCACTCTCTGATGCTCACTGGGGAGAGAATGACCTTGAGGTTACACAGTTTACCGGGTTACAGGATATAGACAATACGGATATTTATGAAGGGGACATCTTATTCTTTAGCTACGGCATACCTCCTGTTAGAGTGCATGCCGAAGTAGTATATAGAAATGGTAGATATGATGTGCTTACTCCTGGTCACACCCCAAGCAGCTGTCCATTACATGAACTTAAGGAAACAGTAGGCGAGTACGAAGTTTTTGGCAACATATATCAAGATGCGGAGCTACTAACATGAGAAAGATAAAATTCAGAGCATGGAACACAATAAGCCATAAGATGATCAGTCACGAAGAGATCATTGGGGACTTTATACTATACGAAGAGCTATGTCGTCCACTTAAGAGAAACACTTTTATGCAGTGGACTGGTCTGCTGGATAAAAACGGCACAGAAATATATGAGGGAGACCTTGTATACCTAGAGAACTGGAATGACCATATTCCTGTCCACTTTGGAATAGCAGTACATGAGACGAGAGAGGTATCTTTTGATGAAGGATGCTTCACTCTAGTTGAGCAAAATGGTACAGCGAACTGCTGCATATCATATATGAATAATGAGTTTGCCGAGATAGTAGGGAATATATATCAAAACAAGGATAAAAAATGAAACCAGACAAGTATGATATATTTTTAGCTGCATTAGTGACGGCAATGGCATTCCTTGTGGCTGCCACAGGGTATGCGTTAGGGAGCTTAAAGTGAGAGACATTAAGTTCAAACAATACATAGGCAACGATAATCCTATATCAGAGGAGCATCGCTGGATATGCACTGGTATATATTCACCATTTATACACGACAGAGAAGATTATGGTCAGACATTTGCAGAGTATACAGAGATCAAAGATGACAACGGAATAGAGATCTACGAAGGTGACATCCTTAGTAATTGCTGCATGGATGGGTACGAGGGATGCACCGGTCTTATAGTTAGAAAAGACTATGCCTGGAAGATCAAATCCGGAGGAGTATATCGACCTCTAATGGATAATCAGGGTTGGTGCAGCATCAGAGAGAGTAGATACGGGGGAGTAAAGGTTATTGGTAACAAATGGGAGACCCCAGAATTACTACGGAGTAAACGGTCATAACATACTCTCTCAAGCATCCATAATACCTCCTTCTCTGCCCCTACACCCGCTGTGTTATAATATAAACGCTACATAAATAAACCATAAGGTAAAGTATGAACAAAGCGTTAATAATGATGGCATTACTCCTGTCGGGGTGTGACATAGGCACAAATGATAAGGTCGACACAGAGTTTCTTTGTCCTGACTGTCCAGTATGTCCTCCCGTAGTGGTATGTGATGATAATGACAGTATCCATGGGTATCTCACGGAGCTTGAAGGCAAAGTAGATGTAAGTACGGTTAAAATGAATCACTATGTTGACCAGGTACTACTTGACGAGAATATGGCAGAGCTTATAGAGATCGATGGAGAAGCAGCGACCAAAAACAAGATTAACTTCCCAGCATATCCAGGCACACCACTCAAGCATACTCTTGTTATAGAGTTTATGCAAACAAATTAGAATGCAAGGAGCGAACATGACGGATGCCGAATGTGGAAAAGACTATAGAATACAGTATAATACACATAAAGATCCAGAAGCTACAAGCAAAGAGAGAGAAACTAGAACGTGGAAGCTCATACCTCCTACGATATAGAAGTGCATAACGTAGCTAAACTACACAGATGTACAGTCGTCAGAGCAGTTTAGCAGCTCATGGATGATAGGTGCGGTAACTAGTCCGCAGAGCAGCTACCTTATTCCGAAGAGCTGCGTAACAAACGGTTAGCCTCTATTTGAACTCAGTTCGAGGTCATTCAACGCTAACTTTTTCTCTAAGTGGTGTCGCCTGTGTACAGGGCGGATTTGAAAGATCGCACCACTTTAAAACTTCTTACTCCATATATGGTCCGAAGACACCCTGAACTGATCCTCTCCCTTTAGTGCGAAGTCTGCTTTACAACATACATCTTCACCAAATCCCCATTGAGAGTATTCACTTCTCAAACATCCCCCAATTACTACTAAGACCACCAATAATATTGCTGATATCACCATAAGTCTCATAATTCCTGACTTTCTCATCTATTTTCCTTCTTTTTTGGACAATTCCGTGTTTTATTTGGAGAATTATAGCATAAAATGCACAAACTGAGGGGTTTTTTAACCCACGCTCCTCCCGAATAAAAATGAACTAGTGGCCCGTACCCAGTACAAAACAAATCACATTCCATACCCACATCTGCAAAAAAAGTAAATACGAGTTTTCCCCCTGTGGGGGGGATAAGTATGTTTTTACCACTCCCTCGTGAGATTGTGGTATACTTAGGATAGCTCAAAACCTCGAGAGGTGCGTGGGTGCGTGACCCCCCACCCCACAACCAACCCAAATAACACAAAAACACTCCTACATCCAAACGAGATAGACGAATAATTATATTGTCTGGTATACTATCGGAGTGTAGGTATTTATTAGTGGTTTAGTATGTTTGAGGGTTGTGTTTTGTAGTGGTATGGTTATGTGTGTATGCCTGTATAGCCTGCTTTATGTATGGTTCGATATGATACAGATGATTGAAAAACATGCTCTTAACGTGCTTTTTATTTACTTTACTGTAACATTTGATGTGCAAGTATCTTAAATAAGGAGCTATATTATGTGTGTTGGTCCTGGTAGTTATGCTGTGATTTATCTATTTATTATGGTTGTAGGCACGCTGATTATTCTTACTATAGCTAAAGAGGCGAAGAATGGTTGGTGATAGTTCCCTACAGAAGTTAAGACTTAAATATTACAGGCAGGGGATAACTCTGTATGATATAGTTTCCCTGGTTGGAAATAGTAACGTTGTGCATGCAAAGCATGCCATGAGGAGATCACTCAAGAATGAGAGCGGTAAATTCTATTATGTTTCAAGACAGAGCATTTCAAATGGGACAATGGATTGTTTAGCTACTCCTGTTATGTATGACTGTGGCTCTCTGTACCTTGATGCTTATCTTTTGGACGGCAGGTGTATTGTTATCTCTGGGGATACAACTCAGTTCAAAGCTATGCTCATCAAAGACGGCACAAACTTCCCTGTTGTCCTAGGCAGAGAATCATTCGCAATAAGATTCAACAGCCCTGAGGATGCCCTCTCTGCCCACGCATGGTTCTTATCTGATGAGGTGTCATCTGCAATAAGATCTACGCTGAGAGAGAAGGCACTCGTTATGAATAAGAGCAGTATGAGAATGACTGTGGCTGAGTTTATGACTCTTCCAGTGCCGTCAATAGAATGGTTGAATGACAACTACTCACATGGCATATTAAAAGCTAAGTGTATTGGGTTAGGATCACATATTGTGTCTTCGCTACAGGGTGGGGACATAAATGATCCAATGTATAGAGATATAGTAGGAGTATTAGAGACTGCTGTAAAACAAATAGTTGGAGTTCCATCAACCATGTTGGGAGACATGGTTGACAGGGAATGAATAAGTTATAAAGAGAACAGATAAGGGGAGGAAATCTGTCTTTGTCGCTTTTTACGACAAGAGTATGATAACATAATAAACTTACAAAAGGAAAACAATGAGAAACTTTGAGAAAGATAGACTAAAATTCGAGCCGTGTGCTGATGGTGTAGCAGTATTATATCACGGAGCCCAAGAGAAATCTAAGGGAGGAATTATTATCACAGGAACAATGAACGATAAATTTCCAGCAACAGGAACGATTATTGCTGCAAGTAAAGAGGCAGAAGAAGCAGGTTACACTATTGGGGTAGATATTATATACAATAACTATATTGCAGAAGATGTCCTTACTGACGGCGTTAAGGTGGACGTATTACTCATTCACAATGTGATAGGTAAAATTTTG
>JAOZLT010000159.1 GCA_029934675.1 Candidatus Altimarinota bacterium
GGGATTATGATATTAGTAAGTTGGAAGAAAAATATGATGGTTTGTTTATATCAAACGGACCGGGTGATCCAAAAATCGCAAACAAAGCTGATAATTCTATTCAATATGTTATGGATGAAGGTAAGCCGATTTTTGGGATATGCTTAGGTATTCAACTTATGGCACTAACTGTTGGAGCTGATACATATAAACTTAAATACGGACATCGTTCAGCTAATCAACCATGCGTGGATTTGGAAACTGGACGTTGTTACATCACTTCTCAGAATCACGGATTTGCCGTTAACGAAAAAACTCTGCCAAAAGATTGGAAGGTGTGGTTTGAGAATGTGAATGATAATACCGTTGAAGGAATTAAGCACAAAACAAAACCTTGGTTTGCCGTACAGTTTCATCCTGAAGCTAGCCCCGGACCTGAGGATGCAGCGTACCTTTTTGATGAATTTGTATCACTTTTGATGAAATAATGTTGTTATGGCGTTTTTAGAGAATATTAAAATACCAAATTGGTTTTTGATTTTTCTTTGAATTTTTCTGGCTCAAATTTGATAGCTTTCTTTGGTCTGAAAATTGCACCACCATATTTACCTTATCACTATTGCCTTCTTCCTCACCTGGTCGTAGGAGAACTCCCAGAATTACACATACTCTAAACTGGGAGATTCTTGGGTCGAATACACCGCCCAAAAGGGCGGGCCCGAGAATAACAAGGGAGGGTATTAATTATGAATTAAGAATTTCGAATAACCAATTTCCAATTGAATTTTTAATTATTAATTTTTAACAGTTATCAACTCTTCCATTGCCATCTTCCCCCGACCAGGCGTGGGGAGAACTCCCAGAATTACACATATTCTAATCGGATTGATGTAATTTAGAGTAGCGGGGAGATTTCCGGGTTAAATGCACCGCCCAAAAGGGCAGTTCTGGGGATGGTATTTGGCATGTAAGCTGTTCATCAATTCACTTATCCAAAACACCCTTTTTAGCTATATTATGAGTCAAAGAATTATTAATTGATTAAAAACCGGTTTCTTTTTAGTTGTTTGGTTTTTTTAGAAATATACAACTATTTCAATTGTTCGTCATTCTAATCTCAGCAAAAATTGACCATAATAGTTTGACCAACTTGTCCACCATGTCTATACTTAAGTCTGTTAATATATCCACTTTATGTAAGAGATAGATTAGACAAACATTTTACAAAATAAATATTATAAACTTATGTCAAAAACAATGTATATAGATCGCATCGAAGCTAGTAAGATTTTAAAGGTATCTACAAGAACAGTGGACAGATATATGCGTAAACACAAGTTCAAGACTAGAAAAGATGGTCGTCGTATTCTTATTAAAAAAGTTGATATTGATAAAATCATCAAAGAGAATATTGGTCGCTTAATCGATATCAAAGAAGATAATTTGAATGAGATTCTAAACAAAAAGGAAACATCAGATTTAGTTGTAAAAGATATTAAAATCAAGAAAGTTAATAAAGAAGTTTCTGAAAAACAATCTGTTGAACAAGAGATTTACAAGGAGCTTTATACTGAGGTCAAAAAAGATTTAACTAAAAAACAGGATCGCCTAGAAGCTGCTACTTATCGTGTTGGGCAACTTGAATCTCAGGTTAAAAGTATGGTGCCAATGCTTGATTACAATAAAAAAGATAAAGCATTGCAAGAGGCTTATAGCGCAATGGGGCAACGGGCTAAACAAGGCGAAGAGATTATTCAGAAGATGGAAATTAAACTTCGCTCAGAAAGAATTGCCAAGTGGATTTATCTTTCACTTGTCGGCACACTTCTTGTTGCTGAACCTATTCTTTTCATGCTTTGGGCATTTGCCTAAACGAATAGACTTCATATTGATATCGAATTGACTTCGAATTGACATTGGGTTGATTCGGAGTCAATTTATATATAGCACTTAATTATAAACAAATGATTATTACCAACTTCAAAACATATCAATCAGCAACTGCTGAAAATGCTATAAATCTTGCATCAATTCATCAGGATGTTGCAAAAGAAACCGGCGCAGATATACGTATTTCTGTTCAGGCCGTAGATATTTCCAGGGTTTGTGAGAATGTAAATATACCTGTTTTAGCTCAACATATTGACCCTGTAAATTTCGGAAGTGCAACTGGCCATATACTGCCTGAAGCGGTTAAGGCTATCGGTGCAGAGGGAACTATACTTAATCATTCTGAAAATAGGCTTGAGCGTGAAGTATTGAAGAAATCTATTGAACGTGCAAAAGAAGTTGGACTTTATGTTGTTGTGTGCGCGGAAACACCTGAAGAAGGTGCCAGTTTTTTGGAATTTGACCCAGATTATATCGCAGTTGAACCACCTGAATTAATTGGTGGCGATATATCAGTTTCAACATCTCAACCGGAGATTATTGAGAATGCTGCAAAACTGATTGGCTCTGAGAAACTATTAGTAGGCGCAGGTGTAAAAAATGGTGAAGATGTAAGAATATGTATAAAACTAGGTGCAAAAGGCGTGCTTTTAGCAAGCGGTGTTACGAAAGCTGAAGATCCGAAGGCAGTTCTTATGGATTTAGCTGGAGGGCTTGTATAACCATCTTTTATTAGAACTAAATATTTCTTTTAATGCCCTAAAAAAATCGCCAACAGTATTTTTGGTATCGGTTTTTTGCTCTGGAGTTTGAGGACAAGATCCAAAATATCATCTTCCTATTTTCCTGGTAAAACCGGTATCTGGCGAAGATTTAGGCATGCAAACAAGTGCATTACTTCCTAATATCGAGATTGTTTTTTGCTACACCCTTTCTTTTTTGTATTACAAGTATTGTATTTTGGACATTTTTTTTGTATTACAAAAAATATTAAGAGTTAAGAGTTTGTTCTAGCATAAATCTTAATATTTTAGACCCCAAAATTTTCCATTAAGTCTATATTGATAATAAAAATCAAATATTATGGATAAATTGACCGTAATTACTACCCTAATAGACCACTGATTGCACTCAAAACATTAGTTATTTTTCCTCTTTCTTTTTTTACCTTCTTCTTTTTTAATCTATCCCGATCTTCACCCAAATTATCCCTTGCCCAGTTATCATTAAATAAGTGGAGTGGGTTGGTATTTTGATTAGGTGGCTTGTTTTCTAATGAATTTGTCATTTGTTTATTTTAGTATCCAATTATAACATAAATACTGATAATAATCAAGGCTTCTAGGCTTTGGCAACAGACAAAGGTAGCACTGTTTTCTCCTCCACCTGCTCTATACTAATTGCATTTTCGATAGAGAAATGCCCGACTTTTGTACGCTCAAGACCTGTTAAATAGCCACCTACTCCTAATTTCTCTCCGATATCACGTGCTAATGAGCGAACATAGAAGCCTTTACCACAACTAATTTTAAGCTTTAGAACTGGCCATTTGTAGTCTAGTAATTCGATTTGATTAATTGTTACATCAACCGCCTTCAGCTCTGCTTTTATTCCCTTGCGTGCAAGCTCATAAGCCCTTTTACCTTTTATTTTTTTAGCAGAAAATTGGGGTGGCATTTGGGCAAAAGTGCCTGTGAATTCTTTTAAAATATTTTCAATATTTGTTATAGGTACTTCAGAAGCACCTTCGACTGGTGTAACCTCACCCTCCTGATCATCTGTTGTACTATTTGCACCTAAAGTTATCTCTGAAATATATTCTTTATCAAATCCTGTCAGCTCTTGTACAAGCTTTGTCCCCTTCCCTATGCATAGGACTAATACGCCAGTTGCTTGAGGATCGAGAGTGCCTGTGTGACCGACTTTTTTGACATTGAGCTTACCGCGTACTTTTGCAACCACATCAAAAGAGGTCCAGTCTTTGGGTTTGTTAATTACTAGGATTCCGTTTATTTGATTGTAGACTTTAAATTGTTTACTCATACACAAATTAGATAGCAAAGCTATTTTTACATACAATCAAAATTCAGACAACAATACTAGTTCAATTTAACTAGTTTCTTTTGATA
>JAOZLT010000160.1 GCA_029934675.1 Candidatus Altimarinota bacterium
GAATCAGGAGAGGGGTAGAATCGAGACAAATTGATGATATCATCGAAAATCATCCGGATGACCATTTGATATGGCAAGGCAGGTATTTTGCTCAACTGGAACAGTTTCTAACCTTTTTTCCAATAGAACATATCCATATAATAACAATAAGTGACCTGAGGGACGAAGCTGACAAAACAGTACGCGAAATATATAAATTCCTGAATGTAGATGAATATTTCACAGAAGTAGATCTCAAAACCCCTCATAACGTTAATAGAACCATTACAAAGAAGAATTGGTTTGGAAATATGACTCTCCATTTTTACCGAACCTATATCGAACAGAGACAGTTCCCATATCCTTTCAAAAAAATGTTTCTTCAACTGGCCGAGCTAGGAGCAGTAGAAGTAAAAAAACCTGAATTAACTAACAGGCAACTGGAAAAATTGAAACAATATTTTCGTGAAGATATAGAAAATCTTGAGCGTCTCCTAAAAAGGAAATTTAATGATTGGCGTGATTATAAATAATTATCCATATTGATTTCCACCAACATATCTATAACAACATACACTTTTTTCTGTAATCAAGTGCTTACAAAACAAAGCATTCAACTTTTATTTAAAAAATATATACAGATCATATCCATCAAACTTATTTGCTGGATTGAAAACATTTTAAACCATTGCCAAATAGCGATCTGAACAAGGTAATGTGGTGCTGTTGGTCCATTTGAGAGACAAAAATGAAAAATGGTCGGATCATAAAATGCTACCAACAAATTGGTAGAAAGACCTGATCTTTCCTGGTGGTCTTGTACCATATTTTGTTGTTAGCAGTGGGAGATGAAATAAAACTGGGGTACATGTTATGATATCTGTTTTTGAAAATATATTTTTGGGATTGCCAGTTTATTGCCAAAACAAGTTGATTAGTGAATACGGGAGAAGGTTATGGCATAAAAGATATGGTGCGGATTTACAAAAAATCTTGGCAGAGATAAATCGTGTTAACAATTTGAGTGAGTCCGAATTGTTTGAATTTAGATTGCAAAAACTTAAGACAATGTTGAATTATGCAAACGAAGAAATACCCTACTACTCATCCTTGTTTGCAAAAAATAATATTCACCCGAATTCTTTTTCAACAATTGAAGACTTACAAAAAATCCCTCCGTTAGAAAAAGAAGTCTTCCGTACTCAGTTTAAAAAATTTTTACCAAAAAATTATAAAAAAAATATCTATTTCTCCCAAAAAACGAGTGGAAGCACAGGTACACCGTTAACTGTTTATGTGGACAAAGATACGTATCGGTTGGCCATGGCTTTATTAGTTCATCATGAAGAACAGCATGGAGTTAAATTTGGTGCCCCTAGAGCTACATTTGCAGGCAGAATGTTGCAAAAATTTAATGACATGAGTCCTCCATTCTGGCGCTATAACAATGCGGAAAATCAAATGTTGTTTTCTTCATACCATTTGAATGAAGAGACTATTCGTTATTATTGGGAGGCATTAAACCAGTTCAAGCCCAAAGAAATTATTGGTTATCCATCTGCCATATACTCATTTGCTATACTAGCTCGGGATAAATGCGGCCCCCCTGAGTTTGAACCGAACATTGTTGTAAGCAATTCTGAAACGTTGCTCGAGTGGCAACGAGAAGAAATAGAGAATTACTTTAATTGTTCAGTAGTTGATTATTACGGCACTTCAGAATATGTCATTTTTGCAGGTCAATGTATCCATAAAAAATATCATATTTCTCCTTTATTGGGTATCGCAGAAGTTGTGGATGGAAATGCTAAATCAATTGTAGGTGAACCTGGTGAGATGCTTTGCACAACCTTATCCAACTTTGTAACACCTTTAATCAGATATAAAATTGGTGATTTAGCAACTATGTCTTCCACTTTATGTAATTGTGGATATAGAACCCAGGTATTAGAACGTGTTGAGGGGAGAGTGGATGATGTCATTATGACAATGGATGGACGAGCAATAGGACGGATAGACCATATATTTAAAGGTGTGGCAGGAATTAAAGAATGCCAGATTATTCAGGAAACTGTGAAAAACATTACTCTTCGGGTAGTCAAAGGAAGTGATTATAGTGAAAAAGATATGGATATAGTAATTCTTAATTTGAAAAGTAGGGTTGGAAAAGATATTATAATCAAAATTGAATTCTGTGAATTTATTAAAAGAACATCGCGTGGGAAATTCAAAGCCGTTATTAATCGCATGTCTGTTGTATAAAGATTGTATACTAAATTGGATAGCGTCAATAGTCACCAATAGAGATAACATAAAAAAATTGATCCTAGACACATGGTATATGTACTAAAAAAAAGTATGTTATGTGACATCATCTGTAGTAGCTCAATATGACACCTAAAACGACCACCAACGACATACTCATTGTTATCAGACGCTTACCAACCATTCCGGCACTAGTGCCAGGAAGAAACGAGGAAGCAAATATCAATCGGTACCTACTGGCCATAGTTGACCAAAATTATCCTTCAAATAAAATAACAATTATTGTAGTTGACAATGGTTCAACTGACGGGACTCTGGAGCAAAAACAGCTATTCCCGGACGGTCACAACCGCCCCCTTTGTAAATTAATTTTCGAGCCAACATGAATCGATCGTACAGCAAAACCTTCTCATAACCTGGTAAATCGCCTAAACATGAAAACCATTACTAGAACGATCCAATTAAGCAGATACACACCTTCTATGAAGACCATTTTTCAAGTACTTTCCCCTGCTGCAGCGGACGAAATGCATCCTTGAATAATGGCCCAAAAGTATCCATTTCAATCAGATCTAATATCTTACGCATAGAGGTATTACATGGGATAGTACCCATTCCGTAGATGGTTTTGCAATTATGTGGTTCAGCAAATCGTCGTTCATCAAACGCAAGCAGGGACGGATCTTTGACAGAAAACATTGCCAATCCGGCCATAAGGGCATCTGCATTCATGTGTTTACGCATCCTGGTATTTTGAGTCCGTATGATCTCTTTTTGCGGGCCTTGATCATTGCTGTAATTTGGTTGGACATTGCCCCTCCATATAACTTGCTGGTATCCTAATAAAAGACGAAAACTAACTACATCATTGACTCAAGTTTCCTTATTTTTAAAAATGCCAAGGTTCTTACAGTGCGCTACTGTAGTTATCGAGAATTTATTTTTTTCGGTGTCTGTTATGGAAATAGCAAAACCCCATTTTATTCTTCCTTGGTCCACGAATTCTACGCTAAGACAAATGCTCGTTTTTTCAGCGACATACAATATGCGCGATAAATTGTCATAAAAAACAATCAGGACACCTTAGCGCATCGACATACCAAGGAAAAATTGGACCTTACTGCCACTTTTTTCATAATGTTTACGAAGAGTAATCTATTAACAAACACTGCTATTGCAGGATTTCAGATAGCTCCTGGGATTGCTGATAAAACAGGTGAGTTAAAATGAAAAATTTATTTACTGATAACGAATGCAAAAAGCAAAAAAATGACCCTACTATTTTCTCAATTGTTGTACCGACATTTAATGAAGAAAAATATATAGGACCACTGTTAGAACGTCTCATAGATTTTGTGTCTGATGACTTTAAAATTGAAATAATTATTATTGATAATGGCTCTAATGATGATACACTTTCCATAGTACAACAATATCCATGCGTGATTCATGTGCTTCCTGACGCTACGATAGCTGAAATGCGAAATTATGGAGCTTCAGAAGCCCATGGAAAATGGATCGGATTTATCGATGCTGATTGTATGCCAATTAAAAAGTGGGCAGTTTTAGCAAAAACAAAACTTGAAGATTCCCCCAAGATAGGAGTTATCGGAAGTTTTTATTCTATGTCCCCTGATACTACATGGGTGGAGCGACTTTGGTATTCCATGAGATCAGCTACAATAGGTAAAGTTAATTTTCTTCCTGCAGGGAACATGGCTGTGCGACGGAGTGAGTTTCTTAGATTTAAAGG
>JAOZLT010000161.1 GCA_029934675.1 Candidatus Altimarinota bacterium
TATTAATCCAGACAACAATGTTTAGAGAGGTTAAGCAATGGGATGACGTGGAAGATTATTTAGATGGCGTCAAAATCGAGAATAAAAAAGATTTCAAAAAACTGAATAGTATGATTTTGAAACTTGCAGAACATGGACCATCAATAATCAATGGTAGGACATTCAAAAAAATGAAAACTGGAAAAAGAAGTAAACATCCAATTATTCAAATTGAAATCATACAAAAAAAATATAGAATTCACACGGTCATAGATGATGACAACCTCTATCTACTACATTGTTTCAGTAAGCAAAAGAATAATACAGAAAAAAATGATATGGAAGTATCAATTAGTCGTGCTAAAACCTTATAATTAAAATTACTAATCATGAAAAATTATAACGCTTACTTAAAAAAATCACTAAAAGAAGATCCTGCCATGAAAAAAGATATGGATTTTGAATCATGGCTTCTCGAATTAAGTATAAATATCTCCGAATTAAGAAAGGAAAGGGGGTATTCTCAAGAAGATTTCGCTGAAAAATTAGGGATTAGTCAAAGCTCTGTAGCAAGAATTGAATCGGGTCAAAACATGCGCTGTTCCACTATATGGAAGATAAGTGATGCTTTGGAAGTGGAATTAGAAATTTTTGGAGCAGATAAAACAATGGAAGAACAAAAAATATATTATTTTTGCTCAAAGGAAAACAATATAAAAGAAGTTGTTGGAACAACAACTGAAAAGAAAATCATGGAATATGACACTAAAAACACATCTTTTACAACTAACCTTTTCAATTATGCCACATGCTAATAATGAATCAAATGATTCAAATAAAACTGAATATGCACAACTTGTTGCAAGTGTTGTCAATCAATACGACGCAAGTTTAATTTTCTATCAAGTAAAACCTGTTCAATCAAATAAGGATGATATTCAAAAATTTAAACCAAGTACTGAAGAGGTTGCAAGAATTACTATGCCACACAGAGCCCTGAAAGAACTTAGTAATTTACTTTTAGAACAAACTAAAAATATAAAAGTTGAAAAGGTAAAAACAGGCGAAAACAAAACAATAGCCAACCTAAAAAAGAAAAAATAACAGCCTACAACAGTCTACAACAGCATATGTAAGGTAAAAAAATAGTGATAATTTATGATTAAGTTAAGGTATCACTATTTTTATTACCCAAATTTTGCACTCTATTGATATTAAATAGAGGATGTGCAAAACTTCTTACATACGCAAGCGTTGTTATGAAATTATTAAAATACATCATCCACTTTCCACGAAATACAGCCATACTAGTGGTAAAGTTTTACCAAAAAACTATTTCTCCAGATCACAGTCGGCTCATGAAACCTCTTTTTCCTTATGGCCATTGCAAGTATCACCCTTCTTGTTCCGAATACTCAGTTCAGGCACTTAAAAAATATGGATTCATTATCGGTTCACTTAAATCCATCTGGCGTATTTTTCGCTGTAATCCGTGGTCAAAAGGTGGAAATGACTTACCATAGATACATCGAGGCTACTTCGCTCCACTTCGTTCCGCTTTGAGGCTACCCGCTTCGCCCCTCTCCGCTAATGCTACGACGGACTACGCTTTGAGGCTACTTCGCTCCACTTCGTTCCGCTTTGAGGCTACCCGCTTCGCCCCTCTCCGCTAATGCTACGACGGACTACGCTTTGAGGCTACTTCGCTCCACTTCGTTCCGCTTTGAGGCTACGATTGAGGTTGTAATTAGTAGGTTTCACAATTATATTCTCAAAATAACCTCCATTGTAGCCTCAACGTAGCCTCAACGTAGCCTCAACGTAGCCTCAATGTAGCCTCAATGTAGCCTCAATCGTAGCCTCAACGTAGCCTCAAAGCGAAGCGATGTAGCCTCCATGTAATTTACACTGGCTCTACAGGTGGTGCTGGCATCGGAGGTTTAGGTACAGGTGGATGATCCGGGGTTGGGCGTGATGGTTTTTCGGTTTTTAGATTATTCGGCTTGGGTGGTTCGGTTGGGCGAGGCTCCGTAACTGAAACCTCCGTAGCTTCAGTGGAGGATGGTTTAGTGAAGGATGGTAGTGGTTCGGTTTTTGGCGCTTTAAAATCCAAATACGTAACCTTTTCCGATTGTGTTCCGATTGTGTTCCGGTTGTTTTCCTGCTCCTTCGTCGCGTTATTCTGCTCCCGTTGGTCGCGTGTTCCGATTGTGTTCAGATTGTGTTCCAGTTGTGTGTTTGGTTTATTGGCATTAGATTCAATTATTGGATTTCCAACTGGATTAACAATCGAATTATTATCAGGTTTATGTATATTCAACCTCTCCGCTTGAAATTTCCTTACCCTCCCCACAACATCACTAACCGTCATCTCAAATGGTTCGTTAGTTCGTAGCTTAAACCCTGCTGCTCGTACATGTCCTCCCCCACCATTATCCGCACAGAACTTTCCTACATCTGTCTGATTATTGGTTGAACGCATGCTTGTAGAAATGTATTCGGTGTTTTCTTTTATTAAAAATATAACTTCGGCACCGGGTGCGTTTGTAAGTAAGTCATCAATAATACCCTCAGTTTCCTCCGCTTCCGCTTCAGCTTCCTGAAAATCATCCTTGCTTATAGCAGACCACACCATTCTATGTACTGGATCCACCTGAACTTTAGAAAGTATGATTCCCCAAAGTTTCAAAGTGCTTAATTTCTTTGTCTTATATATGTTTTTGATAATCTCCTGTTGTCTTGCGCCCAAATCCAAAAGCTTAGCGGATGATTCCATTGCTCTCGGAGATGTATTAGCGTGTTGAAAACTACCGGTATCTGTAATAATTCCACCCAAAAGCAATGTTGCAATATCCTCTGTAATAAACTTTTTGTTATATCTTTTTTCTAAATATTGTAGGTAGTCAAAAAGAATTTCAGTTGCAGAAGATGCATTTACATCTACAATATTTACCTGTCCAAAATCTGTATTACTTACATGATGATCTATATTAATTATGGGTGTTTCGTAAAACATTTCCACATTTTGATCATAAATCGACCCCAGATGTTCCAGATTACCGGTATCTAACACTAATATAAGGTCATATTTATTAGTATCCTGTCCAAAAGATACATCACTCTGACCAAAAGAACCCTCTTTGGGTGTGATGATTATGTTTACCTTATCTCCCTCTATATTATATTTAATTTTGCCAACAGGGGTTTTGGAGGTATCTACTGTAATAATAAAATCTTTGGAATTTGCCAGCGAATTTTTAACACTATCTATAGAAGGCAAAAATGCTAAATTCTCCGGTGTAGGATCATTTGTTGCAACAGTAACTTCCTTACCCATTTCCTTAAATACCAAAGAAGCAGCCAGCGCAGCCCCTATCCCATCACAATCAACCCTTGCATGTGCAAGAACCAGTATCTTCTGACTTTTTTCAATGAGGCTGGTGATTTGACCATATAAGGATTGATCCATTGGCTAGGTCTGAAAAGATTATACTATATAATGATTAAATAATTTTGTAAAGTTTTTCTGTGTGATTAGACTATTATAAAACAATCATAAATAAATGTCAAGAAAATAGTATGTTTTGATTTAAAATTTGAAGACCAATGTATTACAGAAACTGATTAAGGGCAAGGGAAAATACCCCATTTTTTCCATTAAGCCCCCGTTTTCAATTATCCATAATCCTATCGTGCCTATGACTACCTCCAAACCCAACCACCCCCGACCACCCCCGGCACTTCGTGTCGGCCCCTCCTAATTCTAGGAGGGGAAATTGTTGGTATATAATAACTATTCCATATAAAATTTCCCCATCCTCAAGTGAGGAGGGGCTCGACTGGTCGAGCGGGTGGTTTGGCTAAGTGGATTGATGAGTAACCAAAACAATATTTCTGATTTCTCATTTCTGATTCCTAACTCATAATTCATAATTATCTCCTCTCCTGTCATTCTCCCCGCTAGAGGCGGGGGGGGGAATCTCCCAGAAAACAGA
>JAOZLT010000024.1 GCA_029934675.1 Candidatus Altimarinota bacterium
TCAGTAGAAATCAGCTTAAAATGTTCGATTGGAGAAAAAACTGGTGAAGCTCCAAGGATAAGGCATTGATTTTTCGAGATAAATCTGCTATAATTATTAGATTTCTTTTTTGAAGTCGAAAAATAAAAATAAAAACAAAATGATGAACCAATACGATATACATGAGATAATCTCTCAGATTTCACAGTCTCTGGAGTGTCCTGAATGTAAAGCTAAAATCCTTCCTCACAATATCAATATTACAGATATCGTGGGTTCTGATTGTATGTTTGATGTAGTTTGCGATAAATGCAAAACAGAGATGACACTTTCTGCTCATATCGAAAAAACAACAACTGAAGAAGCTATGACTCGTAACTCATCCTCTCAGATAGTACACGATAATATTGTTGAGGAAGGTGTGACTGCTAAAGAAGTTCAATTAATAAAAGAGGAACTGAAGAATTTTTCAGGGAGTTTTATAGAAACGTTCTGTCGCTAATGCGGAAGCTCGAATATCGAAATGCGAAATGCGAAACAAATTCGAATTTTGAAATTTTGAATATTCGAAATTCCTTCGAGTTTCGAGATTCGGATTTCGGATTTTTACACTAGTGTATTCCTGCTTCTCTAGTAATCGCATTTACATCACAAAGGAGTTGACGGTTGTTTTTTAGTTGTGCCTGCATACGACTAATAGCGTTCATAACTGTAGTATGATTACGATTGCCAAGATACTGACCAATTTTAGCAAGCGATAGACGGAGTTTAGATTTTGCTAAATACATTATAATTTGTCTTGGTTGTAAGTATTCGCGTGCACGAGATTCACCGAGAACCTCGCTTTTTGGAATTGTATAATATTCGGCAACAAAATCTGTCAGCTGTTCTAAGGTTACGGCGTGATGAGGAGTATTATTTTCTTTTATAAATCCAACCATCTTAACTTCTTGTTTTGTTCGTTTAATAATTTCAGCAACTGACTTTACGGTTGGAGATACGTTTTCCAATTCATACTGAGCTACCGCCTGATTTAATACGCCTATTAAGGCTCTTACAGAAGTATCTATATTGAATGATATAAACTCTAAAACCTGCTCATTGATAAACACTTCTTTTTCCTGGCATTTATTGCGGAGAATTGCTAATCGGCTTTCGTAATCAGGCATCTTTACGTCGATTGTCATCCCTGAGCCAAATCTTGAGACTAAACGTTCCTGAAGCAATTTAAGCTCATGTGGTGAGCGATCGGAACTGATAATTACTTGTTTGCCTGCATCAAACAATGTATTGAATGTGTGAAAAAATTCCTCCTGAGTTCTGTCTTTATTGGCAATAAACTGAATATCGTCAATTATAAATACATCCACTTTCCTATATTTGTTGCGGAATTTATTCATATTACGAGACTGTATCCCCTCAATAAGTTCATTTGTAAAACTTTCGGTAGTTGTATATACGACTACTTTCGTCGGGTCATTTGTTAAAACTTCTTTACCAATAGATTGTAGTAAATGAGTTTTTCCTAAGCCAACTCCACCATAAATAAATAATGGATTGTAATTTTCTCCTGGATGCTTTGCTACTGTAATAGCTGCTGCGTGTGCAAGGCGATTTTCTGGAGCAATTGTAAAATTATCCATTGAATAACTAGAATTGAACATTTTTGATACCACTCCGCCTACAAGTTTTACTTCTCGTTTATTAGGCAATTTACGAGATTCTTTTGCTGGAAAATGCTTTAGTAAATCAACAACTCTTGGATCTGTATCTGCAAGCGTTATGTCGACTTCATATGCTATTTGAGTAATTTTTGAATCGTGTTTCATTGCTGTTTTCAGAATTAATTTTGAATAATTCTGAGCATGCCAATTTAAGAAAACCGGTAGTGGCAAGCCTACTGTCATTACTCCATTTTCAATTTTAAGAATTGCAGTATTCTTAAACCATGTAATAACATTTGCACGCTTAATATCTGCTACAAGGTCTTTGATGATAAGAAGCCATAGGTCTTTATGATTCATAAAATTGAAAGAAATTAAAAAGCATTTTGTTATTTTCTTGCCATACAAAAGTCAAAGGATGATGCTCTGTGTGGAACATCTATTTATATTTTTGTTTTGAGGGCAATTGGGACTTTTAAGTTTATAATCATTCTCATTAATATCAATACTGTTAGGGTTGACCCAATACCTCTAAAATGGTCGTAAAATATCATCAAATGAGAATCACCCTTAACTAAGCCATTTTGATTTTTTGAATTGATATTGCGCTATTTTGAAATGATATTTGTACTACTAAAAACTGTTGTCGAATTTTCCGACAAATGAGTTAATTTGCCAAAAGTTGTTGTCGAGATTTCCGACAGTATTACCCTAAGCACAAGGTTTTTGTTGAGTGAAATTCGAGGTTGATAAAATTATATCAGAATAGTATTAGATTTGGGTAAGCGTTTTTCTTTGTTTTATTTCAACTACCAACATAATTATTATTTAATCAAAATCAATTCACTCCAACAATGTACCACTACTACATACCATACAACCCCACTCTCAAGCCTAAAACAAATTCATAATATCCTTCCATGTAATCACCAGAATCAACAGCATCAATAAGGCAAATCCGATAGTATGAATAATAGTCTCCCACTTAGCATTAGCCTTTTTTCTTGTAATCATCTCAAAGACAATAAACATAAACCTGCCACCATCTAAAGCTGGGAATGGCATGATATTGATTACACCAAGAGATATGGAAAGAAGTGCTGTAAATTGAACGAGTGCCATAAAACCCTGTTTAGCAAAATAACCTGTCATCTTATATATTCCCACAGGTCCTGCAACACCATCCGGTACGCTGAATTTGGCAACTATGCTAGTGACCACTTTACCAAGCATACCAACTGTTAAAACAGAAAGCCTACCTATTTCACTTATTGCCTTAAATGGTGCTATATAAAATGGATATTTAATGTTCTGTACGTTCAATAAGAAGTTTTCTAATGAAATTGTCATACCTAATTTACCTTCACTATTTGCCGTTACATCCAATACACTTTCTTTCTCTTCGTGTACAAAAGTAAGCCTTACTACCTCATTTGGCTTTATAACATCTCCCAATACCATAGATTCAGTTATAGGAATTCCATTTACAGCAGTAATGTAATCACCTGTTACCAATCCCTTATCGGACAATGGCATATTTGAGTCAATATCGTGCAAATAGTAAATTTTTTGAATTTCCACTATCCCAGACTGAACACCGCTATCTATATCTTCTGGAGTTATTAAAAATGGACGCATACCGAATGTAAATCCAATAGTGATAAGCACCCATGCTAAAACAAAATTCATAAATACTCCACCAACTATCACCTGTGTTCTTTGCCATATTGTTTTTGAAGCAAAACTTTTTTTATCCTTAAGTACTTTCGGATCAGTTGAATCCTCTCCAAAAAGCCTAACAAATCCTCCAAAGGGTATCCAGTTTAATGAATAAAGCGTATCTTTTTTATCTTTAAATAAAGATTTTGCTCTCGGAGGAAGACCTAATCCGAATTCTTCTACTTTAATACCAGCTCTTCTGGCGGCTGTAAAATGACCCCATTCATGAATAAGGATGAGGATTGAGAAAATTACTATGAAGGATACAATTGTTAGCATTATTATAAGTTAAAAGTTATAAATTAAGAGTTAAGAGTTTGCACTCACAATTATTAACTCATAATTATTAACTAAATTAAACGGTCATTACATCACTTTCTTTTTTCTTTGTTGCTTCTTCAATGACATTATTATATTCATCTACTTTGTCCTGAACTTTCTTTTCATTTCCCTTTAATTCATCTTCACTGATTTCTTTATCTTTCTCCATATTCTTTAAATCATTAAGTGCTTCGTGGCGTGCATTCCGAACTGATATTCTGGAATCCTCGGCGAATTTGTGTACCAACTTAACCAAATCCTTTCTTCTTTCTTCTGTAAGAGGTGGTATATTCAAGCGAATAAAGTTTCCATCATTCTGAGGAGTTAATCCTAAATTAGCTTCCATAACACCTTTTTCAATATTCGTTAACTGATCCTTACTGAATGGCTGAATAGCGAGCTGTGTTGATTCTGGGATTGTTATAGTCGCAACACTCTTTAAAGGAACTTTTGCCCCATAGCTTTCTACCATCACACCTTCAACCAACGCAATATTTGCACGGCCTGTTTGGATTTTTGCGTACTCTTGGTGCAGATGGTCTATAGCATCCACACATTTTAGTTTTAATTCGTCTAGTTGTTCGTTTACCATATTGTTAATAAATTATGAATTATGAATTTCCAATTTCCAAATGATTTCGAATTTTTAATTTATAATTTCTAATGAGCTATTCGGTTCTTTAAACATTATTTATTCGATATTAGTCATCATTTGGAAATTGGAAATTGGTTATTGGAAATTATGATACTAGCGTTCCAATCATTTTACCTTCAGCAGCATGAAGAATGGCATCTTTTTTATGCATATTGAATACCAAAACTTTCATTTTACTTTCTCGACACAAACTAAATGCTGTTTGATCCATTACTTTTAGATTTTTTTCAATTGCTTGTTTAAAGCTAATTTTTGAATATCTTTTGGCATTTTTAACTTTCTCAGGGTCTGCACTGTAAACTCCATCCACTTTTGTTGCCTTAAGTAATATGTCGCAATTTAACTCAGTTCCCCTGAGTGCTGCAGCAGTGTCTGTTGTAAAATATGGATTTCCGGTTCCGCCACCACAGATTACGATTCTCTTTTTTTCCAGATGACGCAATGCACGCCTTCGGATGTAAGGTTCGGCAATTTGTGGTAAATCCAAGCTTGTAGCCACCCTACTATGAACTCCAAGCTTTTCGATAGCACTTTGCAATGCCACACTATTCATAATAGTTGCCATCATACCCATATAATCCGATGTTGTTCTTTCTATGCCTGCTTTTTTTGTATCTCTGTATCTCCACATATTCCCTCCTCCACACACAATCACAACTTCAATACCTTTTTTTTGAACTTTAACAATTTCTTTGGCAATTTTATTAAGCGAATCCACATCAATCCCATCGCCATTCTTATCTCCCAGAACCTCTCCTGATATTTTGAGCATTATTCTTTTGTACATAATTGTAAGTTTATTTTCTTTGTGTATCTTACCTTTTTGATTGGAAGATTACAAGATTAGAAACGCTTCGCTATTATAAAAATTAGAAGATTAAAAAAGTAAAAAGATTAAAATCAGATTACTGTATTAAATAATCTTTATAATCTTCTAATAGCCCCGAAAGAGCGTTTTGTAATCTTCTAATTTGGTTTTAGATTATCGGCTTATCCTTAAAACTAAAATCCAATCGGTCGCTGATGAAGGAGTTTTTTGGCTTTATCGGATGCACGACCTGATGCGTCTTTGATATTATTGGCAACTAAATCCGCTATAAGTATCAGTAATCGCATGTGATATGAATCATACTGGGTGGCATCATTATTACGCATTAAAATAATAGAACCAAGTCCTTTTAGATCTACTATTAGATACTGTCCTTTTTCATTATTAACTTTTTGAGTTTTGTTTAATTCATAGTCACCTAAACTTTTCTCATTCAAATCCGGTGTTGAACTATAAAGTGTACGATATGTATTTGTAAAAGGATTTTTTAGCAGCAATAGCCCTTCTTTACTTTCAGTGATGGTAATCAACTTTTCGACTAAATTCGATGAAAGATTTTTCAAATCATCACTATACATATCTGTTAGTTCACTCATCTCGTAAATTGCGAGTAATTTTGTATTTGTTTTTATCAATCTACTATTGGCAGTTTCTAGTACGGATAATAAAAAGTTTACTGCTGAATTTGAATCTTCCTCAGTCAGCTTTTTGAATTTTTCCATTGTAAACGACATAGTAATTACATCTGTTAGAGCTTTTGCAGTTGCCGGTTTTTTTGTCTTTCCCGAAAACACACCTTCTCCTAAAAATTCACCCGCTTCAACTTGAGCAATAACCTTAGGTGTCCCATCCGTTGTCATTTTACTTATCTCAATCTCGCCTTTTAAAATTATATAGAAATTTAGGTCTTCGTCTCCCTCATTGAATATAACATCGCCTGCTTTAAAAGTTTTCTCCTCAGCTATTTTGAGAATTTTTTGAATTTTTTTTAATGCCCCTAATTTTTTTTCGTCATTTTCCATTTTTAAACTATTACGGACAATTGTTCAGTTAACGCTTCTATATCATGTGCTTTTGAAAGTGCATCATCTTTTGTAATTTTCCCTTCTTTTACCAACTTCTCAAGCGCCTGATCCATTAAAATCATACCTTCACCTGAATTTAGTTGAATCATATTGTATATCTGATGTATTTGACCTGTAATGATACAGTTTCTAATTGCATCGTTACTTAGCATAATTTCTCTTGCCGCCACACGATTTTTCCCATCCACACTAGGTATCAATACCTGTGAAATAACGCCTTTTAATGTATTACCAAGCTGTGCTTTGATTTGTTGTTGTTGATAAGCCGGAAAAACGTCAATTATACGGTCAATTGTCTGGGCTGCGTCTGATGTATGTAATGTAGAGAATACAAGGTGACCTGTTTCAGCAAGTGTTACTGCTGCCGCAATCGTCTCCAAATCACGCATCTCCCCTACCATTACAACATCCGGATCCTGTCTAAGAGCTGATCGCATTGCGTTAGCGAATGAATGTGTGTGAACATTTATTTCCCTCTGCGTAACTAAACTGTTTTTATTCGTGTAAATATATTCAATCGGATCTTCGATAGTAATTATATGAGATTGCCTGTTTTGGTTGATATAATCGATCATTGAAGCAAGAGTGGTAGACTTACCCATACCCGTTGGACCTGTAATCAAGACCAAACCGTGAGGAATCTGACATAAGTTTTCTATTGATTTACTAAGACCTAACGCCTCCATCGTCGGTATTTCTTCTGATATCAAACGGAATGCTATCGCGGGACCATGCTGTTCATGGTAAATATTTACGCGAAAACGACCAAAATTTTCTATGCTATACGAAAAATCTACTTCAAGATTCTCTTGAAATTGCTCCTTTTGGATTTGATTGGTAATTTTAAGTATTATTCCATCAACATCTCTTTTTCCTAAAGCAGAATACTCGTTAAGAGCCGCTATTTCACCAGTTTTTAGCCTTACGATAGGATGCTGTCCTACCTGTAAGTGTAAATCGGGTGAACCGGAAGTTACTACTTGTTTTATTATTCCTTCGAAATCCATAGTATTAAAGTTTTACGTCTCAGGTCTCAAGTGCGAGTGCGAGTCTCAAGCCCTATTTTAGTCTCAAGTGCGAGTGCCATTCCTTCGCTTAAAGCTACGGAAGACTTCGCGAGTCTCAAGCCCTATTTTAGTCTCAAGTGCGAGTCTCAAGTGCGAGTCTCAAGCCCTATTTTAGTCTCAAGTCTCACGTCTCAATGTTTGTGATGTGTGAGTTGAGACTAATCAATCTGTATATTATAGCACAAATTGTCTTGAGTTTCAAGTTTCAAAACATAATTTCTTGGACTATGTTGCCCAAAAATCATCGATTATTTTTTAATTAAAAATAAAAAAATAGACGTTATATTTAAAAATACAACTGTAGGAATTTAAATCTACTGGATCTTTTAATAAAGCTTTAAATATCTTGTATATAATACAACTGACACTAAATTCTTTTTATTCAGGGTTACTAAGATTTGTGGGTAAAAAATTTAATTCAAACGAAAAACTCCTGATCTATCACTAGGGTATCATCAAATCACTTTTCGGGAATTGCTCAATCAATTCTTCAATAACTTCCTCCACTCTAGCTTCGTCAAACTTTCCACCCCCCAATCTTGTATGAATTTCATCTTCAGAAAGTGTAATTATTTGCATTAATACATATACTTTATTATCAAAATCAACTTCATTTCTATCTTTATATTCAAATTGCAATCCAAATTCATTTTTAATAAATTCACAGATTGGTACGCACACATTTTCAGGATAATATTGGATTTGATCAACAAATGCCTGCAAATAATCTTCGGACGAAGCAAAATTCAAACTCAATTGAGATTCAGATATATTCAACATTCCATTATAAGTAATTATTTCATTTAATATCTCCCTTTTCTCCTTATCATCCATACGCTGATCAGAATATTTACCATTCTCATCAGGCAAACTGCCTGCAACAGAATGACCTGTAGAGATTATCATTTTATTAATTTCGTCTTTAACAAGATTTTGAACTTCAGATAGTGACCTATCATTTAAATTTTCAATAGTCATGATTTATATAAATTATACATTAATTAATTGTTAACGAATACTGATCCCCAATACTTTGCTGGAGAGTAGAACTTTTATTTTGCTTAAGCCAACCAACCCTAATATCTTGCACAGGTTCTATTTTTCCGGTATCAATTTTTCTAAATAAATCCTGTACTGATTTTTTATAATTTTCTTGCAAAGCTTTCCGAAAAGCATTTGCTTGTTGCTGAGTAACAGACTCATGTAATGCAAATTTAAAATTAGCACCTTTCTGAGCAACAATAATTTTAGATGAAAGCCCATGTACACGAACCGTATCCATAATTACTTTCTGATAAGTATGAGTTAAAAACATATCTCCATATGTATGCCCCATTATTTCATTTATCGATTTAAATTCTCCTAATTCAATTGTTTTTACAGCCTTATAACCACTTCCTTTTAATTTAAGTGCAGAGCTTAAACGTGTCATTGTTGAAGCCCCGGTATATGTTCCATAATTTCTCACTGCCAACATATATTCTCTTTTTGCAAGCATAAGTTTATCCGCAGATATGCCAGTTTTTTTTGCAATTTCTCGTAATACTTTTTTACTGAAATCAGGTAAGCCAAAATAATTTTCTAAAATAGATGCAAATTTTGGATTTTCTCCAATCAAAGCTTTAGCCTGCGGAATTTTTAATAAAAACTGCCCATGAACAATATCTTTTAACGAAGAATCAATTACACTTAAATTAACATTAAGATGATCTGGTAAACTATTTTTTGCTGAAAACTTTTTAATTGTATCCGATGCACTAGCAACACTTCTTTTATCAATATAGACCCTCCCTCTTCTACTCTTTTTACCATGCTCAAGAAAACTATCTACATACTGCAATAAACTTTCACGAATTTTTGAAGGATTTTTTATATTTCCGATGCCAATTTCGCTAATACCAGATGTTGATCCCCCAATTTCTGCCATTGCTTTTTTAAAACCATTTGAATCTCCTGTATATTTACTTGCAGTAATTAATCTTGCCATCTTAAGTTTTTGAGCCCTAGTTAAATGTTTTAATATTGCTCTTTTAAGCTCTTTACTCATACCCCTCATTGCTGTAGCCAAAACATCTTTTGGCGCACTACTAAAAACAACAAATTCCTCTCCACCCATACGCACACCCTCTGTTTTAAACCCCTGTTTTTGCAAAGATTTAATCATTTTATGAAATTTAGACCCCATTAACTTAATTATATAGTCCCCATTTAAAGTACTTGTCGCATCATTTAATGCTTTAAAGTGATCACCATCAAAACTTAAAATACTAGTCCTTTTACCTCTCATTATAACTTTATCCAACAGTCGCAACCCCTGCCTATTAAGCATACCTGTCATAGGGTCAAGATATGTTTCCATAAATACTTTGATTTCTTTATCATCCAACCCCTCAGTTAGACGCTTAATCACATCCCCTTTATTTTTTTGATTTATTTTATCTATTTTAGCGATTTTGCTATCTAATACTTTTGATTCCATTTTAGACCTCGGAACCGTTCTTTCTTTTAATGGATCTCTTCTTCTACTTACCACCTTTTTCATTCTTCTTCCTTCACTAGGTCTTTTGGCAACAGATGTACGATATCTGGCGGATTTTGTTGGTTTCGATAGCATACTCCTCTTTAATACACCATTTTTCCTACTAGAGCTTTTTCTTACTCTTCCTGCACTAGATTTTCTTGATATAAACCTTCTAGAAACAGATGTACGGTATCTAACAGATCTTGATATTGGTTTTGGTACTGCTAAATTAGTAGTTATTACTTTTGCCGAATCGTTTATCTTAACCTGCTCTGCAGTGGTCAACTTACGTCCCAAAGATTGCTGTGCTTCCGTAATTAATTTTGTAGTAATTTCTTTTTCTAATTGAATTGGATTATATTTGGACATCAATTTTGCATAATCAACACGACTAACTATACCCTCCTGAAATCCGGATTTAAAACCAGGAACAAACATACACGCATAAGCAACAGCTTTACCAAAACTCTTTCCACCAATTTTTTGAGCAGCTGCCTCATAAACCATAAATTTACCCATCTCTATACCCATATTAGGCAAAAATGCTGCAAGCTTACCCAACGTTGTCACTCTTGTGCCAATAGCAGATACACCTGGTAGAAACTTAATTAACTGCGCAGCTTTAGGTGATTTACTTAAAATAGTACCTATTTTAATACCCACTTTTGCGAATGTTTTAGATTTTGCCAAAAGCCTGCCAAATCCACCACTAACTGCCATAATAGCCAAACTATCCCACTGTAAAAATGGTTCAGCATATTTTGCTAAGTAGTCTCTATGGAATTTACCAAATCCTGAAGTCATTGAATTTTTTGCCCTTTTTGCCAAATTTGAGTCATGCAATTGATTTTGAGCAATCTTTTTAGCTTGATTATAATATTCATCAGAAATACGATCCGAAAAATCTCCAATAGCAATTTTATATTCGGAACCTTTTGAACGATAGTAATTATAAAAAGCTAATTGTTTTTCTTTGTCAATAAAATTCTCCCCTTTACTCAATTTTTTTATAAAAGCCATTACCAAATCCCCCTCAGGTGTTCCCCTAAGATCTCTACCCATTATTCTATTTATTCTACTTATATTTTTAAAATCTACATTCCCACTCGCAAGTTTTTTTATTAAAAACCTCATTCTACTAATTTTATCTTCCTCTTTACTTTTAAGTTTTACCAATTGATTCAATTCTGCCTCAAAACGGGATTTTTTCCCAGTAAACACAGATGTGATTGTACTTAAATAATTACTAGGACCAGAAAACTCAAAAAACCCCATATTTCGCATCTCTTTAATTCTACGTGCCAAATTCCTATTATGAGCAACCATTGGCTTAAGCATGTTATTACAAAATGCAACAATAGGCTTAAATACTTGCCTATTAATTTCTTTAGAATCTGGAACCGCCAATTTTCTTTTTACTCTCTCGGAATAACTTTTCCATTCCCTTAACCTTTTTTGCTGAGGAGTTAATTGTTCTTTAGATTTTTGTATTTCAGGTTGTTCAGAAAAAGATATCCATCTTTTAATATCTACAGCAGATACACCTCTATACACACCTACTACGTCTGCAATGGCATTATTTAAAGCCTGTTGTTGTATTTTATTTCCAACAGAAAAATTATGAAGCCCATCTGCAAGTCTAATATTCTCTTCTAATAACTTTTTTTCTTTTGTTTCAATTATCTGATCCTTATTTTTATCAGCATTTTCAACAATTCGCTTAATCACCTGTGCTTTTTCAAAGCTAGCCATAATTATTACATTTGTTTTAATTCTTCATCCAAAGAGGTTATAGTTTCAACATTCTCTTTTTTGCTTAGTATTCTCTCATAATGTTTATGAGTTTTTTTAAGAATAGCTTTAAGGATTTTATTTTTTTCTTTTGCAGAAATCTCAATTTCATTCATAAATTTAAATTAATCTTTATATTATACCAAAAAAACGGCTTAAAATAAAGCTAGATGAAGTAAATTCTTTTCTTTAATTATTAACAGAGTATTAGAATACCTGTCACTGATTACACAAATAGGTCTATAATCTACCCTATACGGTCTTTGGAATAGATATAAACTGTTTTGTTCTCTATACAATCTCCAGTATTCAATAACACCTATTCCTGTATCATGCGCAATCATAATTGCTTTACCTTCAATGTAGCATCTAATAAGAGGATTCCTGTAGCTTTGTCTTCGTTTTTAGATAATTCTGTAATGAAAATGAAATCTAATCTACATATTGTTGAACTTGTTTCCATTTGCCCATTTTAGAGGCACTACTCTTATCCATTATTCTCTGGGGAGTACTTCTATCTAAAATCCATTGTTCAAAGGCATTTCGGAGTTTCTTGATGGTGTTTTTTATAGGCTGAATGTCTTATTACAATTTTTACAAATTTTTCTCCTTTTCACATATTTAATTACATTATTTTCTTTACAACTAGGACATTTTTTTGTTGGCATGATAAAAACAGTTAATTTATGACTTAAGTATAACAAAAAACGATTTTTTACCCACAGCTAGAGTTTATAGTACTAAAATTACCTTATTTCGAAACACTAATAAATATTGCCTTTAAGATTGTAAATATCCCTGTGGCAGAGACCACAGGGCGTTCACAGTTTATTGCAATAAAAACAATTTGAGCTACTGAACGTCTGATTCTC
>JAOZLT010000162.1 GCA_029934675.1 Candidatus Altimarinota bacterium
AGATTTTCTTGATGGAGGAAAATAGTATTTAAACGAGAGGCAAGAGGCAAGAGGCAAGAGAAAAACAGGCACTAATTTACAATTAATTTTTGCAGGTTAGTTTTCCTCTTGTTTCTTGTTTATGATTGCATGACAAATCTTTTATCCGTTATAAAAGTTGGGAAGTATTTATTAAAAGTTATGAGTTCTACTTGAATTTATTGTTTTTTTAGTCGAACTTTACAACAAAATATATATGTCAATGTCTTTTAAAAAAACTGCACATATATTTACGTTGTGTGCAACCTAAAAAAACCAACAAGCCTAACAAAACCTAATGAAACTTGTAACAAGAAATGATATTGAAAACTGGGCTAGTACAGCTTTTTCAAAAACTGACTTACCGTACCTAATCTCAAAATTGGTACGAGCAACAACACCGACTAGTACGCAAGTAAATTTCCCTTCTGGAAGCACAGCATTTATTGGTGGTTGGGACGGAGAAGTTGTTTGTGAAGAAAACACAGCCTATGTGCCTAAAGGAGTTTCTCTATATGAGTTTGGAACAGAAAGTAATCCTAAGGGAAAAGCTGATAAAGACTATGTTAAAAGAAAAAAAGACCCACTAGGTTATGACCCGAAAGAAAGTGTATTTATTTTTATTACACCGAGATTTTGGAAATTTAAGGATAAATGGATTAAAGAGAAACAATCAGAAGGATTTTGGAAGGATGTAAAAGCCTATGATTCATCTGATATAGAACAATGGCTTGATATTGCAGTTTATGTTTCTGGATGGTTTGCAAATTATCTAAGAAAAGCTCCTCTGAATGGAGTTGATATAGCTGAACATTTCTGGATATATTGGTCAGAATATACTGGAATAAGCCTTCTGCCTGAAACCATAGTGTCAGGTCGTGAAAAAGAACAAGAGGAAATATTCAATTTCCTTAAGGACAAGCCAAGTATAACATCTATTAAAGCTGCTTCAAAAAATGAAGCTATTGCTTTTATTATAGCATCAGCAAAACTTTTTCCTGTTAATGAGTCAGAAATATTCTTCTCAAAAGCATTAGTAGTGCATACGGAGGAAGCCTATAAAACAGTTTCAACAAATTTTGTATCTCCATTAATTCTAATCCCAACTTTTGAAAACAGATTACCGATGTACTCTGCCGTTTCTAATAACCATCACGTAATTGTTCCTTTAGGTGGAGATGAAGACTTTGATAAGAATACAATTACCCTACCTACAATATATAGAGATGGGCAAATCGACTCTTTGGTTAAAAGCGGATTATCAAAAGAAGATGCTGAAAAATTTTCTAGAGAATCAGGTAGAAATATTACAATCCTAAAAAAACTAATTGGATTTCCTCACAACAAAACAAAATGGATTGATAAAGAGGACATTCGTGAAATCATACCTGCACTTCTGTTAGGAAGGTGGAATGAAGCATTTGAAGGAGATATTGAGATAATCGAAAAACTATCTAACGAAAAGTATGCTGAGTATTTAGTTATACTTAACAAATGGAAGAAATTTGAAGAATCACCAATTATTCAAATCGGGGAAACTTGGCGTTTAACTTCACCTTTAGATTTATAGACTAACCTTTCTTCTCAACTTACTGAAAACGATTTTCAAAATATTCAGGAATGTTTTACTCAATCCTTTAAAAAAGGTAACCCAACTATTGAACCTGCAAATAAAAATAGTTTTGCAGCCAGTTTTAATAAAAAGAAAAAATACTCTAACTGGGCAAGAGAAGGCTTAATGCAATCATTAATTCTGGTTGGGCGTTTAGGAGATAGTATAAAGATTCCAAATCTTAATAATCCTCAAAATTGGGTAGACAGTATTGTTCTCGATTTGCTTTACAATGCTAGCGGAGAAACTTGGGTTTCGGTAGACCACGAATTACCTCTTATTTCAGAAGCATCTCCAGAAAGCTTTCTTAAATCAATTAATAATTCTTTAGCTAAGGAAGAGCCTGAGATAATGGATATGTTCAAGGAAGAAGATGGTTTTCTTCACAAAACAAGTCATCATACTGGCTTACTTTGGGCACTTGAGAATTTAGCTTGGCTTCCCGAATATCTTATAGATGTTAGTTTAATTTTATTAAAACTCTCAAGGCTTGACCCTGGAGGAAACTTATCCAACAGGCCATTAAATAGTATCACAGAAATATTCAAACCGTGGCATTATCAAACCCTTGCATCATATGATGTTAGAATGGAAATCTTGAAATATGTTACAGAGCAAGAGAAAGAAACAGGTTGGTCTCTCCTTATTCGTATGCTTCCTAAACATCACGGTGTTGCACAGCCAACACACAAAATGCGGTGGAGGATGTTTGATAAAAACACCAACTTAAAATATACGTATCAGGAAATTTGGGATACACATTCAACAGTAATTGAAATGCTCATTGAGCTTTTTGATTATGATGAAAATAAGTTTTCCCAATTAATTAATGAAGTTACAAATCTAAGCCACAAAGACAGAGACAGGGTTTTGAGTTGGGCAGATGAAGTGTGCTTAAAAGTGAAGCAAAAAAACTTCACAACTTGGGCTACAATTAGAAAAATATTAAATCATCATAGGTCCCATCCCGATACAGATTGGGCTTTGCCTGAATCTGAATTGAAAAAGCTGGAAGACTTGTATAACAAACTTCATCCAGTTTCTATTTTAGACAAATACATTTGGCTGTTTAATGACCATTGGCCTGAGTTTCCAGAAGGATCTGTATATAAGGATAATGAGTTTGAAAAGCGTCACGAACAACAGCAAAAAAGAGTTGATGAGGCAAGAAAAGATGCGGTTATAAATTTTATTTCTGAGTTAGGTTTAGACAAAACCTTAGAACTCAGAAATGAAATATCTCAATTATGGTTTTTTGGCTATGCCTTAGCTGATGTGATAAATAAACAAGAAGATATTCTTACAATTTGTAAATGCCTATATGATGAAGCCAATGAAATAACTTTTATTCATAGTTTTATTTACCGTAAATCTATTAAAGAAGGCTTTGAGTGGGTTAAATCTTTATTTAGTGATTTGCAAGAAAGAAATTACATTAATCACGCACTTTCCAATGCTTTAATTCCTATCAATCAAAATCAGGAATTATGGGATTTCATTTCGGCTTTAAACGAAGAAATTCAGAATTTATATTGGCAAAATGTGAGACCAAATTTTTATCATATTTCAGATACTGAAAAAGCCTCTGGAGTAGAAATGCTTTTAACCCATAAAAGATTTTTTTCTGCAATTGATATTGCTTCACACTTCCCTAAAGTTATTCCAACTAATCTTCTTGCAGAAATGCTTCGAAAAGCAGGAACAGAAGAATCAAATGAGGCTACACGCTTTGATGGATATGAAATTGAACGAATATTTGAGGAAATAGATAAACGAGAAGATATAGAGAAATCAACTCTTATTCAGTTAGAATGGCTATATCTCCCAATTTTAGATTCATACGGTACTAAAAGGAAACCGATAAACCTAGAAGAAGAGTTAGCAAATAATCCTATTTTTTTTATTGACGTTTTAAAGTGGATTTATCTTCCTGAAGACAAAACTTTATTAGAAGAAGAAAGAAAAGGAATTGCAGATGATGTCATTCAAAGCAGAGCCAAACAATCCTACCATTTACTTAATTCTTGGAAAAAAATACCTGGAATGAAACAAGATAATTCTATTGATGAAATAGAGTTAAAAAATTGGATAGACAAAGTACGTGAACTTGCTAAAAATGTGAGCAGACTGGAAGTTGCAGATATGGAAATTGGAAAGGTATTAGCTCAATACCCTGAGAATATCCCTGAATGGCCACAGGAAAAAATATTTAAGATAATTGAAGAAATAAATTCAGATAGCATAAAGAGTAATTATTCATCTGCATTGTTCAATAAAAGAGGCTCTTCCTCTAGAGGAGCTTTTGATGGAGGTGATATTGAAAGGGAGAAAGCTGA
>JAOZLT010000163.1 GCA_029934675.1 Candidatus Altimarinota bacterium
TTATGTTATGCGGAAAAAACCACTTTCCTATTTGAAAACTGGTGAAGGTTTAAAAAAAATGCGAATAATTGACATTGTTGGTTTTTTATTGACTATTGACTAATTAACTATTAATATTAAATACAATTTTATATTTTAAGCAAAATAAAGTATGACCTTTTCCAGTCAACTAAGTAATTTACGTCCCGTTGATGAAAATAATGAAGTGGAAAGTGATGAAATAGATAATAAAAAAAGAAGAACTTGCGAGGTGATTGCATTCAAAAGAACAGGTCTTCCAGAGGGGAACAAAATACAGGCAATTAGTGACGTTCTAATGCACACATTCGCTGAAGCCGAGGAAATTGATAAGGCAGATTTAGAATTAATCGAGGAAGAATTTATTAAATGGCGTGATAAGCATCCTGAAAATAAAGAAGCTCAGTTGGTAGATCCAAAAAATCGAACTAAATTAGTAAAAATTTCAAGAGAAATACTACGAGCGCTATAAATTAATTTATAATAATATTAAGGAATGAGGTTTCTAAAAACGCTCAAAGCGTTCATCCTAAACACCTTGTTCCCTCCCGTTTGTGTTTCCTGTAAAAAGGAGGGGGAATTTTTGTGTATGGAATGTCTGAAGAAGTTGAATAAAAAGAAGATTAATCCAGTTTACAGAAGAACAGAAAAAGACCCTGATTTTCATCATCTTGACGGATTGATTTACGCTCTGGATTATGCCAAAAATCCCCAAATCAAAGCTGCAATAAAACAGCTCAAATACCGATTTACCAAGGAACTGGCTGAACACTTTGGGCGCCTAATCGCAGAAAAGTTAGAAGAATTGAATATGATAAAGGGGAAGCAGATAATCCTAATACCCGTTCCGTTACATAAAAAGCGACTTAATTATAGAGGGTTTAATCAGGCTAAGGTTATAGCTCAAGAGATTGAGGATAAATTATCCAATATAACAATACTTAATTTGCTAGAGAGAATTCGGCATACTAGCCAGCAGGCAAAATTGAATAAAAAAGAAAGGCATGAGAATTTGAAAGACGCATTTAGTATGAACAAAAAATGTGTTCACAAATATTCATCAAACAATCTCTACTTTCTTGTAGATGACGTATGTACAACAGGTTCTACGTTGGAGAATTGTGCCGAAGTGCTCAAAAAAAACAGAATAACCAAAGTCTATGGTCTCGTCGTTGCGCGTGCGTTTAAGTAATTAGTAATATAGTTATTGTAATACTTACTACTCATAACATCCCATATTACAGACCCACTAACCCCTTGTACTGGTTAGGGGTAACTTATTACTTATTACCCATACATCCTTTGATTTTAGATTTTGGATTTTTGATTTTTGTAGTATCGTATGTCTGTCAATTAACTTCAAATAAATGATAAAGTTCGCCATAATCTCCTTTCCGGGTAATAATTGTGAGACTGAAAGTGTCCGTGCGATTAAGCGTAATGGTATGGATGCCGAAATTATTCTTTGGAATGACTCTAGTCTTTTGGATGAAAGTAGATGCTATGAGTTTGATGGATATTTCTTAGTTGGTGGATTCAGTTACGAAGACCGCAGTAGAAGTGGTGTAATTGCTGCTCAGAATCCAATAATCGATATCCTTAAAAAAGAAGCTGGTAAAGGCAAAGTTGTAATAGGTATATGTAACGGAGCACAAGTACTTGTTGAATCAGGTTTAATACCGGGTTTTGATAATTATGATCTTTCTGCTGGGTTGGCCTGGAATGAAATGATCCAGGATGGTGTAGTTGTAGATACTGGATTTAGATGTGATTGGGTAAATCTAAAAAATGTCTCACCAAAAAATCGTTCAGCATTTAATGGTTTTGATGATCTATTACATATCCCTTATGCTCACGGTGAGGGGAGATTTGTTTTTAAGGATTCAGAAGTACTTTCTGCCCTAAAACAAAATGGTCAAGTTCTATTTCAGTATGCTAATGATGATGGGGAGGTAAGTACCGATTTTCCGATTACTCCAAATGGTTCTACCGAAGCGATAGCAGCCATATGTAATCCAGCTGGCAATGTGATGGCAATGATGCCTCATCCAGAACGAGATCCTAATGGTAGCGGTAATCAAATCTTTCAGTCTATCAAAAATTGGATAGATAGAAAACAAGCTACCAGTGGATATAAAAGTCTTGGAGAAAATAAGACAAAAGAAGATATCAGAGATTTTGAAGATTCTGATTTGGAGTTTTTTGTACGCATGATAATTGTGGATAACACAGAGCGAACAGTTGAGACTACTTTAAAAAAAGCACATTTTGATGTGTCCTTAAAAAGATATTTGTATTGGTCTGTTAAACTTGCTGATGGGGCAGATAAAAAAGAATCAGCTTTAAAGATTATAGAATCTGGCGAGCTTGCAAATCTAAACAAGGAATGGATTTATGTAAATATTGATGGCAAAACCTATTTCTATTCAAAAGACCAAGGCTTGCAACTAGTCGACATGAAGATAAATAAATACTTTGTGACTTGCGATTTAAAGAATTTTGTCGGAGACAGCAAAAAGCAGACCATTAATTCTCATACCGGAGAAATCATTAAATCCATCAAAGGCGGAGTGTTGTGGGAAGTAGAAAATACTGACGATGAAGGTCTTTATGAAATTATTCGAACAAAAATTCTTTACAATCCAAATTCGATGTATGTGATGAAAAAATAGTTACTTTGTGGAAACCCGCTAATGCTTGGTGGTGACAATGGTGGTGACCCACAATGTCCCCACAATGTCCCCACAATGTCCCCACAATGTCCCCACAATCGTAGCCTCAACGTAGCCTCAATCGTAGCCTCAACGTAGCCTCAATCGTAGCCTCAACGTAATCATGACAAAAATAGCAATAATAGGCGCCGGCAACATGGGTTCCACATTCTACAATGGTCTAAAAAAACATTTCTCGGAAGATGACCTGTATATTTGTGATAAGAATATGGGAAAGCTCGATGAGCTTGGTGCAAAAAACTCCTCAACCAATCCGGACGAGATATTAGGCGAAGCAAATGTCGTAATACTCGCTATCAAGCCTCAGGCATTGGATGAATTTATTAGCAGTACGAAGATAAACCTAAATTACAAACTACTCATTTCCATAATGGCAGGGGTATCGTTTGACCAATTGTCAGATATTACTGGCTCTAGACGCATTGTTCGCGCTATGCCTAATTTACCGGTGCAAGTCGGACAGGGCGTAATCGGCTGGTGTGCATTAGCTGAAGTAGGGGATAGTGATAGAGTTCTTATTAAAAAGATATTCAAATCACTTGGAACCGAAATTAGCGTAAAACACGAGGAAATGTTAAATGGTATTACCATTCTCAGTGGTTGTGGACCTGCTTATTTTTTCCTTATTGCAGAACAGCTTGCCGACAAAGCTAGAGCATTCGGTTTTTCCGAAAAAGATGCTCAAAATATTGCAGAGAAAACACTACTCGGTAGTGCGGAATTACTCAAAAAAGGCAATAAATCTGCCAAGGAATGGCGATGGGCAGTAGCATCAAAAGGTGGAGTTACGGAGGCAGTTTTAGACTCACTTACCGATGCTGGCTTCGGTGAGATGTTCGATAATGCCTTGGAAGCGGGGTTGAAGAGAAATGATAAGTTGAATACTTAATGCTTCAGTGTTTTCCTTAATTAGCATTGCGGAGAAAATCGGGATATCTAAATAATGGCGTATATTTTTTGCTTAACCCCATAAGTCAGGAAATTTTTTCCATTGAATTAACTTTAATTAATTAGAATTCTCCGCCCATTAAAATGGGAAATAAGTCATTTTCTAATGATAAAAAACAGCCTATTTTAATTGTCTGAACCCGGATTTTCCGGATTAAAGGATTGTATAGATTTCGCAGATTGATTTTTGGAGCAAGAACTCCTTTTCTCCTACTATTACTCTCGGATTTGCATGTCGGTAAACAGGCAGAT
>JAOZLT010000164.1:0-433 GCA_029934675.1 Candidatus Altimarinota bacterium
CTACTGGGAGCTATTTGGTTGTTTTTTTAATAATCATCTTGTCTGTAAAAACTCATTCTGATATTTTATATCAGCTTGCTTTAAAAATTAACCCAAAATAAATATGGCTGACGTTAAACCTAATGAAATTGAAAATCATCTTATAAAATTAGCTGAGTTAAAAGAAAAGTATGCTAATGCAAAAGAGATTTTAAAAAGTTATAAGATGAAATCCGAACGTTTAACACAGTTAAAAAGAGCTAATAAAGATCTCCGTGAACAGATAAATGAGGAGAAGAAGAATATTGAGGATGAGTTTTTAGAGGATAAGGATTACGAACAAGCAAATAATGATGAACTTACTATAAAAAATCAGATTAAAGAGAAAAATTCTGAGCTAAAAGAATCAATGGCAAAAATAAACAAAAATCAGGATCTTTCTACTTACGATTAT
>JAOZLT010000164.1:443-3945 GCA_029934675.1 Candidatus Altimarinota bacterium
AATATTAAAGGTGAGCCTATAAAATTGCAGGTTGAAAGAGTAGTGAAGGTTTATATAAATGGGCAGGAACAGAAGTAATTTCTGATTTCGCATTTCTGATTTCGCATTCTCGCAAAATGGTAATTAGAAATTGTCTCAAGTCACTCCATCCTTTTGATGGTGGGTGGTTTTTAGGAGAATCAGGTTATAGAAATCAAAATTTTAATTTTCGACTTCCTCGTCTTCTATTATATCCCCTAAGTACTAAAGAACTCTACAATTTCATTTAATCTGGTACCTGTACTCTTTTTTACAACATTTCCGTTTTTATCTAAAAATACAACTGTGTGCTCATTTGTAATTCCGTACTCTTTTTTTAGCCCATCTTCAGTATCGTAATCGATTTTTAGAACTGTAACTTCTGTAAGATTAGGCAGACTTTCTTCTAAGTCGCTATTCAGAATCTTACATGCTGAGCTCCATGGTGCGTGAAAAAATAGGGCTACAGGCTTTACCCCCTATTCATTCAATTTCACTGCAGTGTATTCTGTGTATTCAGTAGATCCCTCAGGTAAACTTGTCACTAAATTTTCGACTGCTTCATCTTTAGTATTTACTATCTCCGCATCTACCACTGGTGAAGGTGTTGATGTGGCCGAAGGTATTGGTGGTACGGTTGTTTTAGTCTTGGAATTACACGCTGATAAGAGGATTATTGCAATAAATAATAGTAGGATAAGTATTATTTTTTCATAACGTTTTTTATTAAGTCTTAAATCTTAAGTCTAGCTTACGGCTTACGGTTTATAACTTAAAACTTGTTTTGATTATGTCATTATTTTATTTACTATATGCAGTCTTAATCACATCTTCTAAAAATTGCATTGGGTATATAGGTGGTTTTTCCTCTAAGGCTTGATGGTAGATAACAGTTGATGGAGTAAGACCTGGTGTGGAATTTGCTTCGATTATTATTAATTCACCGGTTTTAATATGCATAAAAGCGTCTATTCGTGCATAACCTTCTATTCCAAGAACCTTGGCTACTTTTTCTATTCGTTCTTTTACTTTTTTAACTGCATTTGGTTTTACATAATCTGATGGTGGAGGTGTTATATTTACACCAGTACCTCCTTGGAATTTTTCTTCCAGCGTCAGAATATTACCGATTGCTACTGTAATACTTGGTTGCATTGCGTGCATTTCCCCTTCTTTCTCAATTACGCCTACGGTTATTTCAATCCAATTTGTTTTTGTCTGCCATTTAAGTTTATTTCCAATTACTCGAACTTTATCTGTGATTACAAATTGCTCAAACATTACCTTTTCCATAGCACAATGTGGCATTTCAATTATTCCGTGTTGATTTTTTAGAGTTTTATTGGGTATTAATTCTGTACCTTTGAGCACATGACTTATATATCTTTCCAAATCAGATGCCGAATACAAACGTGCGATACCAGCACTACAACCATCTCCTTGTGGTTTAGTTATAATTGAGTTTCCACCAAGTTCCATTGTCAATTCACGCCAATAACGCTTGTAATCGAGTGATTTGTATTTTCTGAATATTTTTACATCTACTAACTTTCGTGGAGCGGAATAAATACCATCTGATTTAAGTTTTTTAATCGCATTACCAGTTTCGTATTTATCCATACATAACCTTGATGCTATTGAGCCTGAACCGTTAAATGGCACTTTGGCATCCTCCAGCATCTTCTGGAACGTTCCATCCTCCCCTATTCCGCCATGCAATCCAATAAATACAAAATCTGAACGTTTGATGAAATCCTGTAGGCTCATTTTTTCCGGCAAGAAGAGTTCTTCTGTAATCTCACCTTCTTCCGTGTTTAATTTATTGATAACTTTAGCTTTGAGATATTGAAGTCTTTTTTCATCCTTTTCCGCATTTTTACAAGATGCCTGAATTTCCTCAACTGTGTGATTGAGAGTCATGGAGTAAGGTAGTCGCCACACATTATGCTCCATATCCAAAAAATATGGTTTTGGATTATATATGTTTGAGTTGCGAAGTTTTAGCCATACGTTCGTTCCGCTCATTACGGAGACTTGGCGTTCTGCAGTACGTCCGCCGAATAACACGTGAACCGATTGTGGAGCAGCTCCCTCTGGTCGCGTGGGGCGGTTGTGGAGTAGCTCCTTCTGGTCGCGTGGGGCGGTTGTGGAGCAGCTCCCTCTGGTCGCGTGGGGCGATTGTGGGAATTTAATATTGTATCTTCTGCAGGTGTTTTTTACGATATATCGGAGTAAATCACGATGGCTCATTCCTATTTGGGAAGTTTGTTGAAATAGAAAACTGTTTTGTTCCATTCCACTAATCGGATTAAAGTCTGAGAACCAGATTTTTCCATCAAGGAGCAACCATCCGTCGAAACGGGCAAAATCCCTCATTCCAAGAGTTTTAAATAATTGTTCTGCTTGAGTTTGAATAAGCTCTATCGTTTTATCATCAAATCTTGGCGGACAGTGATATGTTACGTTACGAGTTGCAAGATATTTTTTTCTGTAATCAAATATTTGATGATCGATGTAGTCCAACTCCATTTCTGTTGGTAATACTGCAACAGGCATACCAAAACGGTTTTCTAATATAATCACTGTAAATTCTACCCCCTTGCAAAATGGTTCAACGACAACTCTTGTATCCACTCTTTTGGAAAATAATTCATGAACTTTTTCCAAAGCCTCATCAACTGTCGATATACTATAAACACCAATACTTGAGCCTCCTGTTGCTGGTTTAACTACTGCCCTTTTGATTTTATGCTCATTGAAAAATTTTGTGAGGATTTTTTTGTGGTCTGTTAAGTGGCTTTTTAAGATAACTGATGGATATGTATAAAACCCATTTTTTTTTATAAATTCATTAGCTTCGTACTTATCAAAAGCTCTTTTACAGGCTGTAACTGGTGAACCTGCATACGGACATCCGTTCTGTTCGCAGATTTTTTGTATTTGCCCATCTTCTCCAAATGAACCATGCATTACCGGAAAAGCTAAATCGACCGATTTTAGAAATCGACTAAATCCTGATTTGCTCAATGGTTTTGCTGATTGTTGTAATTTAAAATCAAAATCTGATGGAGTATTAGAATAAAGCTGAGAGCGTGATATTTGAAAAGCGTTTTTATGATGGTCAAAATAAATCGGTAAAACTTCAATTTCATCTGAATGCAAATGGTCACATACTGAACGGGCGGAGTTTAATGAGATTCCGCGCTCAAGTGAAGGACCACCACAAAGTAAGGCTACTTTTAACATTTAATGTTTGCTAATGAATTAATGTTGTAAGAATTGTATACTGTTTTTTTGGCTTAAACAAGCACAATTATTTTCTATTTCTATTTTTTATTTAATATTTTGTTTGATTTTGCGCTGATTATATATCTTTTAGAAGATGTTATGTAATTAGGGGATTTTTTTCTTTAAGAAGGATTTTAAATAGAATTTAATAATTTGGAAAGCCTATTATAAGCGGTGAAGACCGCGACTTACTTTT
>JAOZLT010000165.1 GCA_029934675.1 Candidatus Altimarinota bacterium
TTGTGAATTCAAGTGGGGTAGAGTTGGCTAAAGAAAAATCACTTACATAGTCAAATGTGTCGAATTCCTCTGTGTTTATTGGGTTGAAGTTATTTTCTGATCCACCAAAACTTACAATTCTTCCCGTATCAGTTCCATCTGTACCCAAACCTGAATTTGCGAAATAGCCATTGGTAACACCTGTAGGAAAAATAATTTTGTTTGAAAGAGATTTTTCGGTTCCATTTTCGATTTTTGTTTTTGCGGGTGGATTATTTTTTCCTGTGTTCCATGCAATTACCTCAATAATATCTTCATTGGTTCCTAAAATTCCATCACCAACACGTTCTACATAGTATTGGGTGTCAACCAAACCCTTGAAAATGTCGTAGATTTTTATGGCGGTTGTCTCAAATCTACCTGTGTCTGAATATGTTACGCCACTAATTTCTATAAATATGTTTTTTGGGTTCGAAAGATATACAATGTCTCCATCATTTGCTATGAGGGTTTTACTGCCGAGATCAACTGTCATTTTCCATTTATTTAAAGTGGCATCGTTTTCGCCAATTTTACAGTCTTTTTTAATATAGCTATTAATTTTGAATGCATTGTTGTTTACGTATATCCAATCATTGTTATTAATTAGAAGGGTATTAGGTTCTTCGTTTACGTAAAAAGTATTGTTGCTGGTTTTACAATTGTCTCCAGTCGCAGTTTCTTGGTCAACAGAATAAACGGTCATTTTGTCAGAGTTTGAGAAGGTTTTGCTGGTAGAATTGTAATTATTAGTATCACCTATTAGCATTTTATATGGTGTTTTTGGTGCAGGGTTTGGGTTAGCTTTATAATTACCACTATTCCAATTGTTATTTTCAAATACAATTTGTTTTAGTGCGTAGTTATCATCAGTTTCAAATTCGAATCTTATATTTTCGGGTTTACCAGGATCAGATATTTTTAAAATTCTGTTATTTCCGCTATCTGCAATATAGAGCTTATTATTGTCACTATCTGCATATAGTCCGGTTGGCATATTCAGTTTGCAGTATTTTGCTGTTGAGTTGTCACATTCTGTATCTTCACCACCTCCTGCTATTATAGGAACAGTAAGAGGGTTTTTTAAGTTGATTTTTCGGACTTGGTTATTAAGAGTTTCAGAGAAAAATAGCCATTCTTCTTCTTCATCATCGTTGTAGTACGTAGTAAGTCCTGTTGGGTATTTGAGATTATTTAGTACAAAAGTTGTATCTTCTCCTTTGTTGGGATTTGTTATTCCATATTTTACAATTCTTCCATTTCCAGAGTCTGAAATGTACATGTAATCACCTACAGTATCCATAGTTATGTCGGTTGGAGAATTGAGTTGTTTTTCAAAGGATAATTCTTCGCATGTACATGGAGCTGATGAACAATCACATTCTTCCACTTTGTTTTTTAGAGGGAATACGACATAATAAATATCGTCTTTTTTTTCGAAGCTACTGAAGTTTTTAAAGCTAGTGTTTGGTGTTAAATTTGGATTTACATTATTTCCGTCACCCTTTTTTAAGTTCCCATTACCTGAATTTGCAACAATATGTCCTGAACTATCTTTAAGTATTTTGTTAAATATTAATATATCTTTAAAAACTAAATGATTATCATCATCTTTTCCGATATAACTGAAGGGTAGTTGGTTTTTTGTGACTTTATTTAGGCTTAGGATATGAGTAGCGCTAAATTCAACTAATTGTTGTAGGCTGGTGAATTTATCTCTTATTATCTCATTGATAGCAAATTGTTTTTCGGTGTTTACGCTTTGATTTTGAGCTTGAAACATGTTGCGGAATGTTGAGGAAAAAAATATGCTCATTCCTAGCATTAAAATTCCGGCAAGAGCTATGCTTACCATTAGCTCAACTAAAGTAAAACCTCTCACTTTGTGAGGAAATCCGAAATTCGAAGTACGAAATCCGAAATTTTTCATAGTCAAATTGTTATTTGTGAATAATTATTTTTGCTTCAACATGAGAATTGTCAGTAAGATTGTGTGGGCCGGTTGAATCTTCCCATTCGATTATTGACCTTATTTTGTAAGCATCTATTAGCTCTGTATTGTTGATTTCAATTGTTCTCTTAAAAGGTGTTCCAGTTATTACTTTTTCTTTTCCAGTACTAATTGAGTATGGATTTGATTTGTTAATTACTTTAGTACATGGAAATGAACATTCAGTGCCGATGTTGTTGTAATTGAAGGCTTTTAGAATCTGAATTCCTTGATTTGCGTAGAAATGTGCTTGAATTTGGTTATTTTGTCTATTCATCATTCCTAAAGTGCTACTTTGAAGACTTATTACTCCAAAAATAATTATAGTCATAAATGACATGGCGAATACTAGTTCTATGAGTGAGAAACCATGGGCATTTCTGATTTTGCATTTCTGAATTCGCATTTTATTTTTGATTTCACATTTTCTACTTGTGGTGATTCTATCATAATTCGTAATTTTTAGGAATTTTTGTTCAGACTGGTAAAAATATCATTTCACTCTTGAAAAATATGTCAAAATTTGGTATAATACAAAGATTAATAAAAATAAATTAGTAAATGTCTTTATTGGATACATTACAGCAAGAGAGTGAAGAAAAGCTTAAAGGAGGTGATATTAAACTTACTTCTGAGTTGTATGACGATGATAAAGTTCCGGGGTTAGTAGATGAGATTTTTACGGAGGCTTTGAAAAAACATGCTAGTGATATTCACTTTAAACCTTCAGAGGAGAAGTTGATGGTGTATTATCGAATTGATGGACAAATGATTTTACATAAAGAATTTGAAAAGATTTTCCATCATCCTATTGTAGCTCGTATTAAAATTATCTCTGGGCTTAAGATTGATGAACATCGTTTACCTCAGGATGGAAAAAGTTCTTTTGTTTATGAAAAAATGGAAGTGGATTTGCGTGTTTCAGTATTGCCTACAAATTTTGGAGAAAAAGTGGTTATACGTCTTTTGGAAAAAAATCCTAAGTTGGTAGAATTAAGAGATTTAGGGATGCTTCCTAATGTTTTGCTAAAAGTAGAGAAATATTTGAAATCGAATTATGGAATGATTTTAGCTGTAGGTCCTACCGGTAGTGGTAAATCTACGTCGCTTTTTTCTATGATTTCTACTTTTGATGCTACTGCTTTTAATATTTCGACATTGGAAGATCCGATTGAGTATAGAATTCCGGATGTGACTCAAACACAGATTAATACTGAAATTGATTTTGATTTCCCCGATGGCCTCCGTACTATTGTAAGGCAAGATCCTGATATTATTATGGTTGGTGAGATTCGTGATCAAAAAACTGCGTCTCTCGCAATTGAATCTGCGCTTACAGGTCATTTGGTGTTTTCAACACTTCATACTAATTCAGCGATTGGTACCATACAGCGTCTTTTAAATATGAAAATCGACAGGTTTTTGATTACAGCTGCAATAAAACTGATAATTTCACAGCGGTTGGCTCGAAAAGTTTGTAGTCATTGTAGGGAACAATATCCTATTCCAAAGACTTATCATGATTTGCTTCGAAAGGAGATTGGTGTTGATCCAGAGAAAGATTTCTTTTATAGAGCCAAAGGATGTGAAAAATGCAATAATACTGGATACAGAGGGAGAATAGGACTCTTTGAAGTTTTGGAAATGACACCTGAAATTGAAGAATTGGTAGTTGGTGGGGCATCGAATAAAGAGATGGAAGCTAAAGCTGTTGAGCAAGGTATGATACTTATGCGTAAGGATGCTCTTTATAAAGCCGTAACAGGAGATATTACAATTGAGGAAGCGCTTAGAGTGATGGCATAAGCTCAAAACTCAAAGCTCAAAACTCAAAATTCAAAACTCAAAGCTCAAAACTCAAAATTCAAAACTCAAAATTCAAAACTCAAAATTCAAAATTCAAAACTCAAAACTCAAAA
>JAOZLT010000166.1 GCA_029934675.1 Candidatus Altimarinota bacterium
CCTGCCCCTATACCACTACGCCATGGGCTCTTCTCTCAACCATGTCAGGCTCTTTTTACAAAATCTTTTTCTGTCGGCAATATTGATTTATCTGCTACGTCAACGTTTTAACTGGTTCGAAAAAAACCACTATAAAACCATCCTGGCTATCTTACTGGCCGGAACATGACGCATGCCCGTTAAGTTTATATCGCTTTTCTCTGGAGATCTGGGACTGATGCCAGGTCAAATTGTCGGCAACCGAATCATCGACTTTCAACATTCATAAAACCCTCTTGATTTGTTTTGCATAAACAAATGTCACCAAAAAAGAATTGGCCAAATGCCATTATGAAAATCAATCTTTGTGCTCGCCGGGGCACCGTATGGATCTGAAAACAGAACTGAACGGTTAAAATTGAAAATACCGTACAATCAAAGCCAATTTATTTGAACGTATCAATATTTTAGAACCATTAAACCCATACCAGAGCCTCACAAGATAGCAAAAAAGCTCGACTTCCGTTACTCAAATTTTGTACCGGACAATAGTGAACCAGCTTGATATTTGGAGTATATTACTTACCAATATTTCATTAAAAAGGAGTCCTTAACAATTGATCGGATATCTTCTACAACTTCTTTTTGCATATCTTTAGAGCTATTTATGTGGAGTTGATTTTTTTTCCGGAAAACTCCAAAATAGGAGAACGAAAAGATTTGTTCCAATACACTTTTCTCTTTAATTCCAGTAGATCGTTTTATGAACTCGACAGTTGTATCCGATACCGGCCAACCCAACCAGGCGAATAAAGACGAAATCTCTTCCATTGTATTTTGTGCCAGGTCTTCGTACAGCAAGAAATAAAAATCATCGTGATTTTGGCCCTGTGAAATTGCTGTTTCTGTTTCTACTCTCCAGAGTAAAGTCCTTTTTTGCACCTCGCTTAAACTTGAAATTTTTGCCTTAGAATATTCATGATTATCTTTTAAAAAACTAGTATGCTTCCTCTCTCTCAAACGTCTTTCATCTTTTCCATCAATTGCCATAGTATCTTTGCGCAACGCGGAACCAATTGAATCATATGGATTTCTTAAAATATAAACGAATCTAATACCAGGAAAAGTGCTACGCAAAAAATTGATATTAGTTGACTGACTGACAGATTTCCAAACGACATCAATTTTATCTTTTTTTGTTATAGAAAAAGGGAGAAAAATACATTTAGCAGAAAAGGGATTCAATACTTTATTCACAATTTTAAAGAAATAAAAAAGACTACGGTAGCAAAAAAAAGGAACATTGTAATATGTTTTCTTGAAAAGAGGTACTGAATTTAAATTGAAATCTTCGATACGCATAAGTTCTTGCATCGCAAGTCTATATAGTTGTTTCATACCGACATTATCAGGTTCACAGGAATGAATGACTTTGCTAAATTTCAAATGTCGATTGGATCTTTTATCTGGCTCAGAAACAAGTTTCACAGAAGTAACTGTTTCAAGTATTTTAGCCAACCATGTTGTACCTGAACGAGAAAATCCACAAACTAAAGTCAAGTCTAAACCTTTATCTATTTCGGGACGCTTCATAGTGCTTCATTCCAATCGTTGATTTGTCACTCGTTAAACTCATAAGCCCCAATATCTATACTTTCATTAAGTTCTCTTTTAGTTTTATCCGCCATATCCTTGTATTGATATTGAGGTGCCAATGAATAATTATTTGCCTCTCCCAGCTTAACACCATGATTAATCGCAAATAAAGCTTTTGCAGTCAAATGAAAATTATAATTTTGCTTATCTTGAAATCCAGGGTTATCAATCACAATTAAATTTCCTGACATTTCTGGTTTCTTTTTTCCATTTGCCCATATTTTAGTTTTTTTATTTCCGTAAACAATATTATTTTTAAAAATCATTTTTGTTGTTTTCGTGTTTGCCTTTAAAACATAGGACATACCCAGGCAATCATTAATAATTGTGTTATTAATGATGTATACTTCCTTGCCCGGATTCCAAGATAACGAGTCAGTTTGTTTGTATGATATTATAGCATTATTGTCAGGCCCTTCACCTTGCTGTATAATATTACCGATAATATACGAGTACCCACCATTAGGAAGGTCAATCGAATAACTTGTTTTGGACTTCTTTTCCAAAATTGAATTATATTCAATAAAATTTTCGGCCGCGCGAGATTTAATATTATGACCTACATTAGCATCGGAAATACAACTAAACCTGACCTTTAAAGATTTAATATTTCCGACATAAATATTATGTGTCTGACCATCACCATAACCGTTATTTTCAAAAATGGAATTTTCTACAATGATTTCCCCATTTTTAAATGACCCACCAAGCAAACCATTTTCATTTCCATGAATATAGCAACGCTTAACAGTAAGATTACCGGGGCCACCCCTAACACCAGCACCATTTTTATCCGCTACAAAAGCACCGGATATCTCAAGGTTTTCCAATGTCAAATTAGAACATTGTTGGACGATTAAGCCTTTGCCATTTTTAATTTTTTTTGTGCCTAATATATGAGCATACCCTCCAACACCTCTTAATGTGAGATTATTTTTACGAATGACACAAAAATCATTCTCATAAATACCAGCATCAATTTCTATAATATCGCCTTCGTTAGCAGCTGCTATCGCGGCTGAAATTGTCTGAAATTGGTGACGAGGTCCAACCAATAAAGATTTTTTTTCATGCTCCAGTTTAACAAAAATTTTGTTGCTCAAACTTTGACTGATATTGCCTTCCAAATCCTTAGCCCAAGCATGCAACACCACCACCCCACATCCTGTGGCGACGCAGTATTGAGGGGGTGTTGCAGACCACTGTTCAGAGTCAGGCAAAGGTGAATCCCCCCCTTCGGACAACAAATAGCCAACGACACCCACATCATCAGTTGCCGAAATCTCCTCAATCTCTATAGTCAAGCCATGACCACAATAATCAACCGCAAAATTCGTCATAACTGGAATTTCATCGTCGGCCCCAACAGTTATCTTTGCCACCCGGCTTTTAGATATATTTCCAGCAAAATCTTTAACCCATAGAAAAATAGTATGAACTCCACTTTCTCCAACTCGGTACTTTTTCGGGGGAGCCATCTGCCAACCAAAATTTTCGGGCAATGGTACGTCCGCAGATTCTGTTAGGAGATAGCCAATAATACGCTCATTATCGTCAGCATCAATCGTTACATCAAAACTTTTGGAACTGGAAAAAGAAGGTACTGAAAAAAATTTAATTACCGGTCGTTCAACATCGACCGTGTCTGGGGAAAATTTATATACATAGACATTGTCTTTAACACCATTAACTATGGTAAAAACATTTAAAGACGGCACATATTGCCAGCGGCCAAAAGACCCGGCCTGAGCCGGCCTGGTTGGTGTTATGAAGTTTTCACTTGAAGCCTGAATTTTCATCCAGTCATTTCTCTCTAAATCCAAATAAAAAACGTTTGTCCCTCCCAACCAACTTACCATATAACCACTATGGACATCATAACACAAAGAAGGGCTAACACAGTTAACAACATCCTGCGGTCCTGTTGATTGTGTAGCAACTAATCTCACATAGCCATTTTCATCATAGCTTGAAATATCAAGAGCAAAATATACGCCATCTCCAACAATCACCAATTGCCGTTTATCTGGATCAATTTCCAGCTTTATATTTTGATTCCAAACATGCCATGGCAATGATTCTGTTCTTTGATGCCAGCTATCATTTTCTGGGATATATTCCCATAGTCTTCGGGCACCTCGCATTGCGTAAACCCATACATGGCCATTATTGTGATCTGCTGCCACACATTTTGAGAAATTATCAGGAAAGTGGGCCAATTTGTTGGTATACCAACGGTCCTCAGTAAAACTATAATAATCAATTTGGTTGCCACCATCTCCAGCAG
>JAOZLT010000167.1:0-2026 GCA_029934675.1 Candidatus Altimarinota bacterium
GAAAAATTATAGGCGAGTCGAACACCTGCAACCGGCAGTGGCGCCGTCACATTCAAACTCTGCTTATCATTTTCATTCACACCATCAGACTGATAAGTCCCTGTAAATCCAATATCTATCGCCGTAATGTGCAGTCCTACAGCCAGCGCAAGTTCTACCTTCTCTGAGTGATAGAAAGAGTAGAGGTAATTAATTTTATAGATGTCCGTGTTGAAATGCGTTTTTAAACTGCCCGATGCATTATAGTCTTCACCATCCCAAGAAAAATTAACATCATTATCAGTTTCACTCTCGTTTTTGATACTGTACCAAGAGAACTCCAGAGCATGTCTGGGCGTAAAACGGTAATACCCATCTATACGAAACACCTGGCTGCTTGACTCCATATTAAACAGATCTTGAAGGTTTAAGTTAACACCGGCACCATCCTCACTAAATCCAAGGTCCGTACCCTGATTGGCCAGTAGATATAAACCCAAACGCAGTTGAAAAGTATCAGGAACACCTTCTTCCGACTGTTCTTCAAGAGTATCAGCTGCATATTCGTTTGCTTGCAACAATGTATTACCAAACATCATAATACTTACTATCAGTGCATTTACTAAAAACTTTTTCATTTTTATCCTTCTAGCTTATTATAACCATAAAGCCCATCCTCTCAATAATATTAGTTATCAAGACGATAGAACAGCGACTAGAAGTAATTGTCAATAGCTAAATATTACATAACCCATCAGTCCGGCAACATCATCCGTAAACTTGATCTCTGTCTCTTCACTTCTTCCTTTAAATCGCATCTGTGTTCTATTAAACCCACCACCCAGGCCAAAATATTGGTTAAACATATAGTCTAATGTTAAAACTGAGTCTGACATTGAACCAGACACTGCAGAGTCATACGAAATCGCGAAATAATCAATATGGAAATCAATATTCAGATCTGGAATAATCTCATAATTGAGCCCTAGCCCTGCTACAGGAAGAGGTGCTGTCACACTCAATGAGTCTGTTTGGCGACTCTCTGAGATCTCGCCTACATTCAATTTTGCGCTAAGACCCGTATCAATAGAGGTAATGTGTAATCCAACCCTGAAAGTGAGTTCAAGTTTATTAGTACGATATGCAGAATAAACATAGTTGACTTTATAGATATCGGTATCAAAATAGAAGCCGACTGAGGCACCGGCTTCTATCGTCTCACCATCAAACTCAAATGCATGAGCTATAGCTTTCTCACCACTGCTATTCAAACTGTACCAGGAAGCCTCTATTCTATGTTTAGGGTTGAACCTATATGCAGCATCAATTCTACCAACCGCCAACTCTGGTTCCATATCAAAAAGCTCTTGTAAGCCTAATGTACCACCAATACCATTTTTTGTGACTTGCAGATTTGTGTCTTGGACTCCTACGAAGTAACCACCAAGTTTGATGGTCAAAGAGTTCGGAGTGTTAACATGGAGGGGGTAGTTAACTCCCGCATAATTCAGCTCGATCTCTTTAAAGACTATCTCATTATCGTCAAAAACATGCTCGATCTCTATTCGACCCTCTTCGAGATTCTTTTTAAATGCTCTTGCTCGCTGCTTTGGCATATAAAAATTTATATCTTTTTCATAATTTCCATTTTCAGAGACAATTCGTCCAAAAAACATCTCTGACCTATCATCATATGTCAACTCTGTAAAGTACGGTTTACCATATACAGTTGCCACTGCCTCATTTCTGGCTTCAATCGTCATCTTCTCTTTTTGCTGTGATAAGGCCTTATACTCTGAGGAGCTAGGCTTGAACCCGGACAGTCTGGCATCAATATCACCACTTTTTTCTTTGACAAGATAGTCCGTTAAGATATAGACTTTATCCTCATCACTTGGTTCTGCCTGTAGTGTTGCGACAACCAGAAGAAGCAGTAAAGAAGTGAGTACTTTAAATCTGTTCATCATTTCACCTCAACTGGTATAAGTTGATCTTCAGTAAACGAACCAATACCTAACTGACTATTTCCGTTATAACCCCATGCCCA
>JAOZLT010000167.1:2126-3916 GCA_029934675.1 Candidatus Altimarinota bacterium
TGGCATTTGTATCTTCTTGAACGGGTCGACGTCTCTCATTGAGTAGAGTATTTCCAATTTGACCAAATTCATTGTTTCCCCAACCCCAAAGGGTTCCATCTCTCTTAAGTGCAATCGTAAATTCATATCCAGCACTCACGTCTGACCAGTTTGTATCTTCAGAGTACTCTTGAACAGGTACAGACTCATCGGTAATTCTAAAATTAGCCAACTGCCCATCATTATTGCTACCCCAAGAGACAAGAGTACCGTCATCTTTAATAGCTGCTACATGATTATCACCAACACTGACCTGTTCAAAACCTGTCTCGCTAAAATCAGTTAATTCATTACGGCCAGCACCCACTATTACCCCCTCATCGGTAACAATAAAACTACTAAGAGAACCAGCACTAAAACTTTTTGGACTGTTTAGTCTTGGCACAGGAAATGGCATATCTACATAGAGGGCATCTCTATCAATCAACTGAAGGAGTGTATTGCCTCCCCACATATAAATGTCACCATCTTTACTTATTGCCATGGAGTGTGTTTTTCCGGCATCAACACTTTCCCAGAAATCACTTTTACACTGAAAGTCTAAAGTGTATGTACTCTGTAGAGTATTACCCATAATATCCATAAGAGTTGAACCGATTGTCAAGGTATAGTTATGATCCGCGGTAAGTGATGCATCAGGTTTTACATATAGATAGTTGCTTATGACTTCCAACTCTATCTTTATAGTAGAACTGTTTGTATCCTTCAAGATAATATTTGCCGTACTGGCACTGTTTTCATCCAGATATGATGAGAACGCTACATTAATATAAGATCGCATTGCGATGTGAGCACCGTCTTTTGGAACTGAACCAAGCAAAATTACTTTGTCATTACCCGTCACACTTGGAATAGTTGAGATATCCTGTGTCCCATAACCTTTGTCTTCACAACCTGTAAAGATCAGCATAAGTATAAAAATTCCTGTTATGTATCGCATACTATTCTCCATGCATCCACCTGTAGTTTACACCGGCATTTAGTTGAAAACTCTTTGACTCGTCTTGAATCCCGTCTATTGGATGATTCCACGCTATTTGATTATAAGTAGCATTAACGATATATTCAAAGCCTCCTCGTCTATAGACAAGACCCGTATTGATCTCTGTTGTGAAACCAGAGATATCAACTGTGCCCCTTTTCATATTTGATTGGCCAAGTTCGTACGATAAACTGGGATAGAGTGAAGATTTTGCACTCTTATAAATCGGCCAGTAACTCATATTCTCACGTAAGCCAAATGTCCATGTTGTATAATCTGCATCTGTACTTAATTTTGTATAAGCATAGGTAAGATAGAGTCTAGTTGGTTCAGTATACTCTTTATGCCAAAACGTAAAATCTTTTCCCAGCGTAAACTTTGTATTCAAACCTGTATAACTCGTATCGTAAGAGCCGCTTTTATTAGAGACTTCTTCATTACTCGCACCATAACCAAGCGACAGACCTACCACCAAGATATTATTTTCGACATCAGAAAGAACCTTCACTTCCGGGTCATCTTCAAAATGAAACTCACTCAAATTTCCATCTTCGTATGCTGTAATGATCTTGTCACTTTTCTGCTTACTCATCGACTTTGTATCTTTAGACCAAATATTATCTTCAGCATTCAGATTTAGCAGTAATATGCTTAGTATAATGATAAAAATTTTCAATATCTTCCTTATAATTCTAATATTCCCACGAGATTTAACATCACAACAAAAAGTGCTATCGGAACGATGTATCGGATGCTGAAATACCATAGC
>JAOZLT010000168.1 GCA_029934675.1 Candidatus Altimarinota bacterium
TTTACCTTTAAATTTTCTTTGTACATCTAAGAAAGTGAATGTCGTTATGACATGGCGTTTGTTGGTGTTTTCTTAATTTGGGGAAATTTTTTGAATCTATTTTATGCGGCTAGTGCAGTAATAATTATTTCTTCAGTCTCCTTAATATCTAGATTTGGTTTTGTTTCAGCCTTTTTACGTTCAAGTAATTGTTCTAAATCAGGCCATATTTTTTGCTCCTGAATTACAGTTTTACTGTCTTCAAAACTTTTATTTAACATCTCTATTTCCTGTTTACTTAATTCTAATTCTTCACCGAATACATTTTGTAGAGTTGTAGCTATTTTGCTTGCATTTAGAATAACTGGTTTAGGAGTTGGTTTAATTGGCGTAATAGGGTTACCTTTAATTGCTGGTTGTTTAATTAAACTAGATTGTACTCCTGGTACAAATTTATTACTTTTTGCTGCGGTTTGGATTTCGTTAAACTTAGCCTCAACATCGTTGGCAATAGCGGATGGAAGGTTAAATTCGGTATTTTCTTGGGTTATTTGGGTTTCTTTGTCATGAGTAGACTGATGATTGCCTTCATTCTTAATCTCATCAGTTTTAAATTTTTCTGGGTTTAGTGGAGTTGCACCCTCAATTGGTGTGTTTTCTATTTCACCAAAAAATTCAGTAGTTTTATCTCGAATCTCTTGTATATTTTTTGCTTTTTCGGGTTCTAGATTTTTTGGTCCAAATAGTGGTTGAAGATTATTTTGATCTTTGGTTGTTTGTATTTGTGAATTCATAATTTTAATGTTTATTTTTTCAGTCAGTATATCATTATATCATAATTAAGCTTTAAAGGCAAGTGTCTAAGCTCGTTTTTAACTCTTTTTGTGGTAAAATTTGACTATCATTTTTTTAAATTACAAAGATTACAGAAAATTAATCCTTGTAATACGAAGCTTTATAATTTAAGTTATGAAATTATTAATAACTGGGGGGGCTGGGTTTATCGGCTCTAATTTTATCCGTTACATATTGGGTAAGTATCCTGAATATCAGATAATTAATCTGGATAAATTGACGTATGCGGGAAATTTGGATAATGTGTCTGATATTTTAGATAATCCGAATTACTCTTTTGTGGAAGGGGATATTACTAATAAAAAATTAGTGGATGAATTGGGTGAAAAGGTAGATGTAATTATTAATTTTGCTGCTGAAACGCATGTGGACAGAAGTATCGATGATTCTACTCCATTTCTTACAACAAATATTATTGGTACTCAGATATTATGTGAGTCAGCTCTAAAACATAAGCATGAGCGCTATATTCAGGTATCTACAGATGAAGTTTATGGGGATATTGAAGAGGGGGAATTTACTGAAGAATCTCAACTTAAGCCAAGTTCGCCTTATTCTGCATCAAAGGCTGCTGGAGATATGTTGGTTTTAGCTGATATGAGAACTTATGGTTTGCCTGCATTGATATCCAGATGTTCAAATAATTATGGACGTTATCAGTTTCCTGAAAAAATTATGCCCTTTTTTATCAAAAAATTGTTGGCTGGTGATAAGGTACCACTTTATGGTGATGGTTCTAATATCCGGGATTGGTTGCATGTGACAGATCACTGCCGAGCTATTGATTTGATTTTACATAAAGGTAAGATTGGGGAAATTTATAATGTTGGAGCGAATAATGAACATTCAAATCTCGAAATTACCAAAAGAATGCTCAAAATTCTTGATTTACCAGAGGATAGAATTGAGTTTGTTGCTGATAGACTTGGTCATGATATTCGATATGCGATAGACGCAACAAAATTACGAGATGATTTGGGTTGGAAACCTAGTGTTGATTTTGAGGAGGGGTTTAGGGATACTGTTGAGTGGTATAAACAGAATATCCAATTTTGAATTACCAATTTCCAATTAATGTTTAAAAATTAGAATTTCGAAATTATTTGGAAATTGAAAATTTTTTTATTTATAAAATTTTTGTATGTGTGGAATATTTGGATATTTAGGAAAAAAAGACAATGCCATGGAAGTGGTTGTAAAAGGTCTGCAGAAGCTTGAATACCGTGGGTATGATAGTTGGGGAGTGACTTCGGATTTGGATGGTGAGTTATTTGTGGAAAAAAAAGTTGGTAAGGTCTCTGAGGTAAAGTTGGAGGATTTTAGGGATAAAAAGACTAGTATCGCTATGGGGCATACACGATGGGCTACACATGGTGGAGTTACTGATGCAAATGCTCATCCTCATTTTGATACTGAAAGGAAGATAGCAGTTGTACATAATGGAATTATTGAAAATTTTCAGGAACTTAAAGAGGAATTAGGAAAAGAAAATTTTGTATCGGATACAGATACTGAAGTAATTGCTCACTTAATTGCTAAATATCGAAAAGATAATCCATTTAAGGAGGCAGTTTTAAAAGCGGTTAAGAAATTAAAGGGTAGATTCGCAATTGTTGTTTTAAATGTTGGTGAGAATTATTTAATCGCTGCTCGTCGTGGTTCACCTTTGATTGTTGGTATAGGTGATGGGGAATATTTTTTAGCATCAGATATACCTGCTTTTTTGGAATATACTCAGGATGTAAATTATTTGGATGATAATGAAATGGTCGTGGTGGATGGTGGGGTTGAGTTTTTAAATTTAGAAACAGGTGAACCAATAAAAAAACGTTTGGTTAATATAGATTGGCAAGCAGAGTCCGCTGAAAAAGGGGAATATGATCATTTTATGTTGAAAGAAATAATGGAGCAGAAAGAGACCATACTTCGGGCTATTAATCAGGATGAGGATGATATTATGCATGTAGCTCAAAAGATTCGTGATTCTCGTGGTTGCTTTTTATCTGGTTGCGGAACAGCTGGTAAGATGTGTATGGCTGGTGAGTATTTCTTTTCTATGATTGCTCATCGTCATGTTAATTATGCACCGTCTTCAGAATTTAAGATTTATCATCATTTCTTACGTCCAGAAAGTTTACTTGTTGTAATATCTCAAAGTGGAGAAACGGCAGATGTTTTGGAGGCTATGAATGTGGCTAGAAGTAAGGGTGCCAAAGTTCTATCGCTTGTTAATGTAGAAGGTTCTACTATTGCGCGCCAATCTGATTTTTCGTTACATATAAAAGCTGGACCGGAGAAAGCGGTTGCTTCTACAAAAGCTTCCACCTCTCAGATGGCTTTACTTTTGCTTATTGCTACTGCCATGATTGGTGAGTTGCAGGAGGGGAGGAGAATATTGGTGGATGTAGCATCAAAAATTAATGATATCTTAAATCCACGATTCTTAACTTATATTAAATCTGTAGCAGAAAAGATTAAGGATCATGAAAATGCATATATAATAGGAAAAGCTGAAAACTATCCGATGGCCTTAGAAGCTGCAATCAAAATTCAGGAAGTAAGTTATGTACATGCGCAGGGTTTTGCTGCTGGTGAACTTAAGCATGGACCGATTGCATTGGTCACTGAAGGAACTCCTTGTATATCACTTGTTGCGAATGACGAAGTAAGGCAGGATGTTATAAATAATACAATAGAACTTAAGGCTCGTGGTGCGTATATAATTGGAATTAGTCCTGAAAATGATGATGTATTTGATGAGTGGATTAAGGTTCCTGATGTTGGAGTTGCTTCGCCTCTTGTTAATATTATTCCAATTCAATTGTTGGCTTATTATATTGCTGTTTTGCGTGGGTTGGATCCTGATATGCCACGTAATCTTGCTAAGTCCGTCACGGTAAAATAATTAATAGTCTCAATTCCAATCACTTCATAACTCATAACTCATAATTAATTTAAAATGACCAATTTCGAATAACCAATTTCCAAAAGATTTCGAATGTAGAATCTCCAATTAATTCTTACCTGTCCCGCAGTAGGCGTGGAACTCATAACTTACATATCAATTTAGAAT
>JAOZLT010000025.1:0-4600 GCA_029934675.1 Candidatus Altimarinota bacterium
CCTCAACTGTTTCATCAATCGTAGCCTCAATGGTATCCTCAACTGTTTCATCAATCGTAGCCTCAATGGTATCCTCAACTGTTTCATCAATGGTAGCCTCAATCGTAGCCTCAATGGTAGCCTCAATGGTAGCCTCAATCGTAGCCTCAATCGTAGCCTCAACTGTATCCTCATACATAGCCTGAACTTTTCGGCTTAAATACCTCTCAAAATCTATTTCAGTAGTATAAACTTCATTAAGATTACTAAGCTCTTCATCATAGCCCACAATATTAGTATGGCTAAATAATGAATTAAAGGCTTTCAAAACTTCATACTGATTGTTAAAAGAGTAATCAGAAGCTAAATTACCCTGATTTTTCAGAGTTAGAAAATTATATAAGTTCAACGCTTCTCTTTTAATTGAATCATAAGTTGAATTTTCCGCACTAACCAAATCCAAGAGCAATTCCATTGATCTGGTTTCATAAACAATATCAGGAGATACCTTAAATTGATCATCATAAAGATATGTAAGTATCGTCTCGGACTGCAAAAGACTATTAATAAACTTTACAATTTTTTGCTCCACATCCTTCTCATAATACAAATCGTATAAATAAGATGCCACTTCATCTAATCCCTCAGCTTTGCTTTCATCCCCAGGATACAACTCGTCCAACAAAGTAAGTATTAATTCCTCTTTTCCTTTTTTATCCAATAAATAATTCGTATCTTTACCTACATATATTTTTGACTGATCCAATAACATCTTACCAAGAATGGCATAAGAAAACCAAAAATCAGACAATTGATTATTAAGCCTAAGTTCTGATAAAAGCGGATAAAGATTTGGATCGGATTTTTGCTCCAAAGCATCTATCAACTCATCTTCAACTACTAATTTTTTTTCTAAGCGTACAACCTCGTTAATTGCATTATTATTTTCAAGATATGTAATAATATTATTCAATGAATCAACTTCTCGCATATGCAACTGATCGTAATTAATTTCCTTATTTATACGATTTACTAAATCTGAAATAACAGGACTTTCCGCAGCTTCATGCAAATGCTCTATTCCAATAGAGTCAGGTGATATTAAAGGTGTTTCTGTTATCTGATAACGAAATTGTTTTGCTATCTGATAAGCTAAATTATTTCTTACTCGCAAAAGTCTATCCTTTTGCTGATGTTTTGTATTCAAATACATTTGAAAATCCGCACGCCCCTGGTTAGTATCAATTTTTTTAAGATATTTTAAAGCTTCTTCTGTCTTCATCTGCGAAACTAAATCAGAAGTATCTTCGGATTGTTCCTCATTAACCAATATCACATCCTGAGCATAAGCCCCTAATTCGAAAATTGCGTTAAAAGTTATAGCAAAACTATAAGCAATAAATACGGTTAAAGCTAATATTGATGCTAATCTTTTTCCTTTAGTGTTTTTGAAGTAATTTTTCATTTTGTTTTAAAGTTTTGATCTTCGAACTTCGGATTTATTTCGGATTTCGAACTTCGGATTTCGAATTTATTTAAAAAGTCTCATCTCCGAACGTCTTCTAAGAAGTCGCCTAATAATAAAAGCTAAGATAATTAATAATAGTATACTAAAACCTGTAACTACTATTGGCATAATCCCTACACCTGGTCCTTTAATCTTAAAATACACATCTACACTCTCAGAACGTATTTTATTTCCTTCCTCGGTCTTTACAGCATATAAAGTTACTCTATGTGGAGCATCCACTTCCAGATTACGAGGTGCCTGAACCTCAAATGATCCTTGTTCACTATCTGAAATTACGGATGAAGCAAGTACCACACTATTCCAAATCGCGAACACCTGAGATCCAAACTCAGTTTCCCCCGTTATAGTAGGACGTTCAGTATCAATAATCACTTCTGTTTTTTTACTATCTTCCGCTAAATCTCCCTCATCCTGTGCATAAGCTTTACCTCCAATAAATAAATTATCAAAAGCTGTTGAATCTTTCGTTATTAATTTACCGCCAATAGTTCTTGGAATCGGTTTACTTATGGTATTGGCCTGATCAACGCTAAAACGTATAGCTTTTGATGAAACTTGAGAGCCATCACTAAGATAAGCGGTAGCAACCAAATCAAATATCTGCTTATCTTTTAAGGGATTGGATGCTTCTTCAAAGTTTTTAGCATCAAATTCACCAACGGTAGTATTTTGGAGTTGTGATGAAGCAGTTGCCACAATAGGTTTTGCCTTAAGTAAAACTAAATTAGATTTTAAATCCTCTAAATCCGATTTAACATCTTCACTAAAAATATTTGCTTCAGTTAAATCATCAGGGATAGAAGCTATTATCACAAACATACTATCGGAATTAAAATCTTCTCCATATTCCTCTAAAAAATCTGAAGCATCTTGTTTTTGTGATGCAAGCTCAGCAATAACATCAGTAATTTCACCGGATGATACTGAATCAGATAAATTAAGGATTGCATCTATTGCCTTGATACTACCATTAACACGTGCCTGCTCCGATTGCGTTGCCACAACAAGTACTAGAACTGTAGAAGCAGGTACTTTTCCGCTAACTACAGGCTGTTTAGTACTAAGTATCCAACCTGGCTGGGGATCTGTAATAAATACATCAGAAAACGTCTCGACGTCTTCCGCGACTTCCACCTTACAATCCGTACCATCCTTAGGATTAGTATAATAGTTGTTAAGCTCTTCATAATCGCTACAACCATCTCCATCGGTATCTGATAAAACAGGATTCGTTTCAGCATAGCACTCCATACGATCCGACATACCATCTCCATCAGTATCAGCGGAAGAATCACTAAAATTCGCACCGGAATATTCAGTATTTGCTCTGCATATATCAATTTGACTTCGAACCTCTGTTATTACAGTAGGCGTATCTATTGCAGATTTTTGTTCCTCAGCCATACCCTTTTCCTCAATAATAGATTCAATATCTTCCAGCGCTCTCTCCTCACGTTCTGGCGCAGCGAAACGTAATGCCTCCGCACATATATCAAGAACTGGACAAGCACCCAATGTATCCCCTTTATTCTGATGAGCGGTCCAAGCTGTTTCAGGTATAATCATGGTTATCGGATTATCCAAATTTCCTGAAGGATAATGACATATAGTAATATTATCAGGCTCCGTAAGAACTGGACATACACCAGTAGATGGCATATCCCCACATGCAGGGCAAGGTCCGCCACAATCAACACTTTCCTCATCTTGATTTATCATTCCATCTACACAAGTAGGACATGGAGTTAAACATGGTCCGCCACAATCTATATTCTCTTCACCTTGATTATGAAGACCATCAGCACAAGAAGCATTTCTTGTACCTGTAACTACAGGTATTTCATATAAACATAAACTACTACAACCATCACCGGAAACTGTATTTCCGTCATCACATTGCTCTCCATTTTGATAATTAGCTATTCCGTCTCCGCATACCGGAGGCAATGGTGCAGGAGTATAAGTCCTAAAAGTCATACTACTAGTAGTACAATTCGCCGGTATATTCAAATCGCATATATCAATACTTACATGTATATTTTTACCTTCTGCGAAATCTGAATTCGGATTAGCTTCTATCCTATACAATCCGCCTTCTTCCTGAATAGTAACTTTATTCTTATTATAATTAACTCCATCCACTACCAATTTTAATGAGTTTATTTTTACACCTGCTCGATTATCATTTGTAGTTAATATAATATTTGTATTAACAGGAACATTTGAAGAGCTGGGAACTGGCGTAACAAATTGCACATTTGGAGGTGTGTTATCCGGATTACAAAAACCTATACCATCAACCGATTCATTATAACGATCCTTAAATGTATATGTTTTATTTTCAGCATCTGTTAAAGCATTTGTTATATTTTCATCAATCAGATTATTTTCCACATTTAAATCTGAAGAAAATGAAAATGTACCACTAGTAGCAGTTTCATTAGGAGTAAAATTAATGTAACCAAGTATTCCTAAGCCATTAAAAGCACCTGTCATTGGCATACGAGCTCCGCTAAGTTTCAATTGGCTATCTGACACCTGATTAAATACTTGCATAGGTAAAGGTGTACCAATAGACATTTGATTTACACTAACTTCGCTACTATTTATATTAATAGTAGAATCACCCGCCAAAATATTTGCACCTTCAGTATCTATTTTTACTTCAATAGTACCACTACAACCCTTTACAAGGTTATCGTTACTAGAAAAATAGTACTTAGCAGCAAACGCATTTGGCGCAAGCATCATGACCATTACTATTAATGATATAGTTTTGGTTAATAATTGTTTTGTAATGAATATAGATTTCATTGTTCTATAATTAATTGTTTATTTATATTTAGTATTTCGAATCTCGGATCTCGGATTTCAAATCAGAAATCAGAAATTAGAAATGAGAAATGAGAAGTGTGAATCAGAAATGAGAAATGAAAAATGAGAAGTGTGAATCAGAAATGAGAAATGAGAAGTGAGAAATCAGAAATGAGAAATGAGAAGTGTGAATCAGAAATGAGAAATGAGAAATGAGAATCAGAAATGAAAAATGAGAAGTGTGAATCAGAAATGAAAAATCAGAAATGAGAAATG
>JAOZLT010000025.1:4700-7386 GCA_029934675.1 Candidatus Altimarinota bacterium
AGAAATGAAAAATGAGAAGTGTGAATCAGAAATGAAAAATCAGAAATGAGAAATGAAAAGTGTGAATCAGAAATGAGAAATGAAAAATGAGAATCAGAAATGAAAAATCAGAAATGCAAAATTAAAACTCATCCCCTTTCTTAAAATAATTCAATATTAAAAGTGCAATATCCGGAGCATTTACATATCCATCCTTATTAAGATCAGAAATGCCTCCGCTTATAGTACCGTATGTCTTGAGCATAGTAGAAAGATCATATGAATTAATAAAATTATCATCATGTAAATCTCCTGCAATAAGCTCAAAGCTATCTCCAAATGTAAAATCAAGATTTACTGTAAATATATCCGAACCAATTACTATATTACGAATAATTCTTCTAAGATGACTTTCACCTTTCAATGAAACATCATAATCACCTATCGAAAGTTCATCGTTTGCATAAGATAGTGTTCCATCAGTTCCAAGCACTACATCATCTTCAAGAAAAATATCCTTTGAAGACAAATTATAATAAGTAAGTCCTGCATTTAAATTAAGACTTGAAATTCCATTTATTACTACACGTTTTTCAGGCTTTGCTTTAATGTTAAAACTTAATTCACCAACATCAATATCGCAAACATCTCCAAACCCATCTTCATCACTATCTTCCTGTCCAGGGTTTAAAATAAACGGACAATTATCTTCAGAATTAGGTATAGAATCATTATCTATATCATCATCACATGGGTCACCTATTGTATCAGCATCAGTATCCTTCTGGTCAGGGTTATTAAAATAAGGACAATTATCATCTGGATTTAATATTTCATCACTATCAATATCATCATCACAAACATCACCTAATCCATCCTGATCAAAATCTTCCTGATCTGGATTTACATTTAATGGACAATTGTCTTCCTCATTTATAATACCATCATTATCTATATCAACATCACAAGCATCACCTGCTCCATCTAAATCAGTATCCTTCTGATCGCTATTCGCATCAAGTACACAATTATCAACATCATTTAATATGCCATCATTATCATGATCGTTATCACAAACATCACCTATACCATCTGAATCAATATCCTTTTGCTGAGAGTTTTGAATAAGTGGGCAATTATCTACATCATTTACCACACCATCACCATCTATATCAGTATCACAAACATCTCCTATACCATCTGAATCAGTATCTAATTGATTTGCATTTGGTATATCTACACAATTATCCGCTGAATCCAAAACACCATCATTATCAACATCCAATATTACTGTATTAAAAGTAATAGTTTGTTCAGCTATTGAATTTAACGCATAATCCTCACAATCAGAAATTCTCACACTAACAGTTTCATTTGAAGCAAAATCAGAAATTGGATCAACTACAACAGAATAACCATAATCAATCTCAGATGATGAAACCTCCGCATCTGAGGCTGTATAAGTTGTAGATCCTAAAGATGGAGAAGATACAACTATATTACATGTACTAATATCAACTCCGGAACCAGATATACCACCCAAATAATCCTTTTTATCAATTATTTCAAAAGAAATTGCAGTATCTAAAGGATGATCGTTACTTCCTGAAATTGGGAATAACTTCTGAACCAAAGGATCCACCATATCAGGCTCTGTTGTAAAAGTATAAGTTTTAGTATCCATTATATTAGGGCCATTCGTATCTCCCAATTGATTCTGATTTGAAGAAGCCAAATCCTGATAGCCACTTATATTAACAGTATAAATAGTATTATAATCCCATTTACGTGTATCACCCACATACTCAGTATCAGAAGGAGAATCAACGGATACTTCACATAAATTACTACCCCAAATACCTGAACATGTATACAGCACAAATGCTTTTAGACTTACAGGACCAGCACCTGTATCAAAAGTAATATCGGCATTTGATGAATTTATATCCACACCCGTACCTACCCCAGAATCATCCCCTTCACCATTTAATGAATCAAATAATTCGAATACATATATAGAATCAACAAGAACACCTACAGCTCCATCAGCAGGCAAAGAACTTTTTGCGTATGGTTTCTTAGTATCCGCCCAAATATGAAATTGAAAATCCTCAGCATTATCTAAAAGATCCTGACCATTATAAGATATATTACTTTCCTTCGTATCTCCAATTGTACCCGTATTTATATCAAGAACCACCGGCGCACCAGTCCCATAATTTACAGCAGAAGGATATTTAAGCTGAACTTCTATTGAACCAAAATCTCCTTCACCACTTGATTGACCTAACGGAAAATTATAACCCGTTGATTTTATTCTGCCATTATTTACATTCTGGTTCTGCCAATTACTATAATAATCACCAGTAGCAACACTATTTATTTGAATAAGAGTAGGATCAAAATCAACCCATATATTTGATGCAGTTGTACCTGTTGAATTTATTGCTATCTGACCTGTAAAAACCTGATCGACATAATAATAATTCAAATCAGTAGGATCCCCAGTACCGCCATCTCCCGTATCATCCGCACCAGTAAAAGGATTAGCTTTTATCTGAAACCAATCATTCCCCGAAGGCTCAGCAGCTAAAACCATCAAAACAGACGTCAAACTGACAATCGCTACAACTAGCAGACCCACAACCTTCATCCCCAATGCTTTACTGTTATTATTGTTCAAGTTTTGATTGAAATGTAAAAATTA
>JAOZLT010000025.1:7486-12315 GCA_029934675.1 Candidatus Altimarinota bacterium
AGCTTCCTCATCAAGATTTCCCAAAAGTATATCCAAATCCGCCTGATTTACAAAAGAATCCTGATTCAAGTTTGCACGAATATTATTTCCGGACGAATCAGAATCACCAAACTTATCCAAAAGAATAGATAAATCAATTGAGTTAATAACATCATCGCCAAGCGTACCCGGGTTAGAACCCGAATTATTTATATCCCCCGCAATTAAACGCAAAGATCCAATTGATACAAGATTGGCCGGATTTGTAAAATTGAGTAAATTATCACCAATTTGAAGATATGCATTATCAAGCATAGAAGTTAAATGCGATACTGATTTAATGGAAATGTCATAAGTACCAATCGTAATACTTGTAGGTAAGTAAACATATGGATAACCCACGCCCGAGTTAGTTGTATTTAAGAGTGTTGGATAAGAATAATATGACTGATGATTTTGATTATTAGCATTCAAAACTTTAAAGAAATATTTAGTATCATAATTATTACCAAGAGATCCTGATCGTTGCTCAGGATAAGCTGTTATTTGAGTAATAATAATATCTTCAGGTTCTTGTCCACCACCACCGCCTGACTGCTCAACTTCACAAGTCAAACTACATCCATCTCCATCACGTATTTCACAAACTCCATTACCTATACCAAAACAATCAGCATCAATTGTACAAGCAGAACCATTTACACAATGCTTCCCATCATCACAAGATTCTAAACATTCACTCACCCCATCTCCACACAAAGAACAGCAACTAGGTTCCGCTGAACACAAATAACCAGCTTCTATAGTACATGTTGCACTACATCCATCATCATCAATTAAATTACCATCATCACATGTTTCACCAGATTGCACATGCCCGTTACCACAAACTTCATTTATACATTCATTATCACAACCATCCCCCTCAACAAGTCCTCCATCATCACACTCTTCAGTACCCTGAAACAAATAACCATCTCCACATACTGCCGCATCACAACTGTTTAAACAACTATCTGTATTTTGTCTATTACCATCATCACAATCCTCTATACCCAAAAACACATAGTAATCACCACACACAGCATCATGACAGTTATTTATACAACTATCCTGATTGCTATCATTTCCATCATCACAATCTTCCAAACCTGTTCGAATATAAGTATCACCACATGAATAATTCTCACAAGTATTCAAACAATCATCTGTATTACTACTATTTCCATCATCGCACTCCTCCACTCCCGAATAAGTAAATGTATCTCCACAAGTTGCCAAAATACAACTATTCAAACATCCATCTGCATTACTACCATTACCATCATCGCACTCCTCCACTCCCGAATAAGTAAATGCATCTCCACAAGAAGAAATCACACAACTATTCAAACATGCATCTGTATTCAGAGTATTCCCATCGTCACATTCTTCCACTCCCGACTGAACAAAGGTATCTCCGCATACAGCAGTTACACAACTGTTAAGACAAGCATCTGTATTACTACTATTCCCATCGTCACATTCTTCCACTCCCGACTGAACATAAGTATCTCCGCAAGTTGCCAAAATACAACTGTTAAGACAACTATCTAAATTATTAGCATTTCCATCATCACATTCTTCCACTCCCGACTGAACAAAGGTATCTCCGCATACAGCTAAATCACATGTATTCAAACATGCATCTGTATTACTACCATTACCATCATCACAATCTTCCACTCCCGACTGAACAAAAGTATCTCCGCATACAGCAGTATTACATGTAGACGGACATGAATCAGTATCCGTAGAATTACCGTCATCGCATTGTTCAAAACCAGGCCGTACAAATCCATCACCACACGAAGCGGCAACACAAGTATTCAAACAAGCATCCGTATTAATCGAATTTCCATCATCACAATCTTCTCCTGCTTGAACACGTAAATTTCCACAAGCCTCGTTATAACATTCAAAATCACATCCATCACCATTCACAAGATTTCCATCATCACATTCCTCCCCAGATTGAACAAAACCATTACCACATTGTTCAAGATAACATACAGAATCACAACCATCACCATTCACAAGATTTCCATCATCACATTCCTCAAAATCACCTTCCTTAGTACCGTTACCACATGTAGGACTAGGAACAATCAATCTCACAATAACCTCTGCAGCTTTAGACTCAGGTACACTCAAAATCCATACAGCAATAACAAGTGTTAAAAGTGTTATGGATAGGCCTGTAATTCTCTTGATTGTTAACACGAGCAGGTTTTTTTTATTTTTAAATCTTATAATTATAACAAATTTTGACAACTTTTTCAAGTCTAATAACTCACTTCGTTCGTAAATCCGAAATCCGAATATCGAAACTCGAAACAATTTCGAATTTCTAGAGCTCGAAATACTAAATATTTTGGAAATTAAAATATTCGGATTTAAAATTTGTTTCGGATTTCGGATTTCGGATTTCGATATTCGGATTTTTATAGTATCGTAATCTCGTTATTTAAATTAAACATCATGAAAGCTAGTGAAATCCGCCAAAAGTACCTCGAATTCTTCAAAGAAAAAACACACACAATTATCCCATCTGCTCCACTATTACCGGAAAACGATCCAACCGTACTTTTTACAACTGCAGGAATGCATCCATTAGTCCCCTATCTTCTAGGTGAACCGCATCCAGAAGGAAAACGCTTAGCAAGTGTACAAAAATGTATCCGCACAGGCGATATTGATGAAGTTGGAGACAATACACATTTGACCTTTTTTGAAATGCTCGGAAACTGGAGTTTGGGTGATTATTTCAAAAAAGAAGCAATTGAATGGAGTTTTGAGTTTTTAACATCAAAAAAATGGTTAAATATTCCCATTAACAAATTAGCCGTTTCTGTTTTCAGAGGCGATGATGATGCGCCAATGGATGATGAAGCGGTAAATTACTGGAAAAGTCATGGAATTTCAGAACGTAGAATTGCATATCTCCCAAAGTCTGAAAACTGGTGGGGGCCCGCTGGACAAACTGGACCATGTGGCCCAGATACAGAAATATTTTATTGGGTAGGAGAAGGAACACCAGTTGAATGCAGTAATCCAGGAAGTGACAAAGATAACTGGATAGAAATTTGGAATAATGTTTTTATGCAATACAACAAAAATGAAGATGAAGAATTTGAACCATTAGAGCAAACAAATGTTGATACGGGAATGGGATTAGAACGAGTTACAGCCGTTCTACAAGGCAAAAAAACTATTTATAATACTGAATTATTCCAACCAATTATTGAAAAAATCAGTAATCTAACCACAATCCCCTACTCGGACAATCAAGCTTCCTACCGCATTATTACCGACCACCTACGAGCAGCAACTTTTATGGCTGGAGATGGAGTAAAACCAAGTAATCTGGATCAAGGATATGTAATGAGACGTTTAATAAGACGTGCAATCAGACATGGAAGAACATTGGGAATTGAACAAAATTTCACCCACATTATTGCCAAAAAAGTAATTCATTTAATGAGCGATATTTATCATGAACTTAAACACGAAGAAGAAATCTTAAAAACATTCGAATTAGAAGAAGAACAATTCAGTAAAACTGTAAATCATGGACTTAAAGAGCTTGAAAAGTTGTTAAATGGCTTTCAAATTGCATTTGAAAAAACTGGTAAAAAAATTACAGAAATAAGCGGAAAACAGGCATTCAAATTATACGATACTTATGGATTTCCAATTGAAATGACAATTGAAGAAGCTAAAAAACATGATTTAACCGTTGATAAAGAAAGTTTTGATAAAGCCTTCGAAGAACATCAGAAAAAATCACGTGCCGGTGCTGAAGAAAAATTCAAAGGAGGATTACAAGATAATTCTGAAGCTACAACCAAACTTCATACAGCTACTCATCTACTTCATGCAGCTTTACACAAAGTTCTCGGCGATCATGCCAAACAACGTGGCTCAAACATAACCGCAGAACGCCTACGGTTTGACTTCACTCACCCTGATAAAATGACCACCGAACAACTTGAACAAGTTGAAAAATTTGTAAATGATGCTATTGAAACTGACGTTCCGATAAATTATGAAAATATGACCGTTAATGAAGCAAAAAAAGCTGGAGCAATTGGTTTATTTGAAGGAAAATATGGAGAAAAAGTAAAAGTTTATACAATTAAAGGATTTTCCAAAGAAATCTGTGGCGGACCACATGCAAAAAGAACTGGTGAATTAGGTAAATTTAAGATAAAAAAGGAGCAATCCTCATCTGCTGGCGTACGACGAATCAAGGCTATATTGATATAACTTGGTTTAAAGTACCAAAATCCAAAAACCTGCCTGCCCACCTGCCTGCCGTTAGGTATGACCTGCCTGCCGTTAGGTACGGGTAGGCAAGGTTTCTGATTTGTGATTTCTGATTTGAATGCGAAATCCGAAATCCGAAATGCGAAATTAGTTATTGGTTTTTTAATGGAAATTCTCATCACAAATACTACCGACGAACGCTATGTCATCACGACATTCACTTTCTTAAATGTACAAAGAACTTAATACCAATTTCCACACATACCACCTCTTATTGTCATCTTCGGGCATGACTGGCGATTAGCCAGACCTGCCTACCGGCAGGCAGGCTTGACCCGGAAAACTCCCCGAAAACCGTATTCAGATAACGAACATCAGATAACGGGGAGGCTTCCGAATCTAGCTTCATCTAACTGTCTTACAACAGGCAAAGACCCGAGAAGACAATGGGGTATGGAATTTTGGGTAAGTCGCGGTCTTCACCACAATATAAATAGGCCTAACTTACCAAAAAACCTGATTCATTTTTTAACAATTTTTAC
>JAOZLT010000169.1 GCA_029934675.1 Candidatus Altimarinota bacterium
GAAAGAAATTGAACGGAAAGCAATAGAAATGTTTGGCAATGCATTCAGTACAAAATTGTTTAGACAACAACTTGCCTATTTTAACGATATCGATTACAGTGAAGCAGTTGAATATCTCGTAAAGCAACCATCTGAAAAAGAAATCAAAGAATTCCTGACGGAAACAGCACTTGAAGTTTTATAGCGCAGCAACGCGGCAGACTTTATCCCGTGAAATGATGACAAATTTTTTTGAGGAGTATTATTGGGTTTATGTACTTTTAAGTTTAAAGGATGGTAAAAAGTACACTGGATATACAAAAAATTTGCCATCAAGATTTGAGGCGCATCAGAAGGGAGAAGTACAATCGACAATGAACAGAAGACCTTTAGAGTTAATATATTTTGAAGGCTGTCTGAATCAACAAGATGCTACAAAACGTGAAAAGCACCTTAAGACTCATTATGGTAAAATGTTTCTTGGTAATCGCCTCAAATCTTATTTCACGGGATGAACAACAAACGAGAATTTAAACATGAAACACCAATCCCAATGAAAAACTTGGGGCTTACTAGTGAAATTGGATACATAGAAAGCAACCTAATAGACCTTTCAGTTATTTTTAGATTATGGAAAAAGTACGATTAATAGATCTCCCAAAAATAGAAGACCCAAGAGGTAACCTTTCATTTGTTGAGGAGGATAATCATATTCCCTTTAAGATTGAAAGATCATATTGGATTTTTGATGTGCCTGGTGGCCAAATAAGGGGTGGTCATGCTTTTAAAGAACAACAAGAATTAATTATCGCTTTATCGGGTAGCTTTGATGTTGAAATTGATGATGGTAAAACAAAAAAAACTTTCTCTTTAAATCGTTCCTATTATGGTTTGTATGTGCCAGCCAGTTTATGGAGACAAATGCAAAATTTTTCTACCAACTCATTGGCAATGGTGCTAAGCTCTACTAAATTTTGCGAAGAAGATTATATCAGAGATTACCAAAAATTTTTAAAGTTTAAAGAAATATGAAAAGAATATCTGTTTATGATTGTTCTATTGTTGAACTAAAAAAAATTAATAGTAGATCTGGTAATATTACTGTTGTAGAGAATAATGTTAATATCCCATTTGAAGTAAAGAGAGTTTTTTATATTTACGACATCCCCGGTGGTGAAGATAGAGGTGCGCATGCGCATAAAGAATGTCATCAACTATTGATAGCAGCAAGTGGCAGTTTTGAAGTTGAAATGGATGATGGTAAAACTAAGCGTACAATTATCCTAAATCGTCCTTATTATGGTTTGCATATTCCGCCTGGTATTTGGGCAGCTGAAAAAAGTTTTTCTTCAGGCTCTATTTGTTTGGTACTTGCATCACATAGATATTATGAGAAAGACTATATTAGAAAATACGATGAATATATAAACTATAGAGATGATACATAAAACCGCTGATGTTAAGTCGAAGAATATTGGAGATAATACATCGATTTGGCAATTCTGTGTAGTATTAAATAATGCTGTCATTGGTAAAAATTGCAATATCAATTGTAATGTATTTATTGAAAATGATGTTACTATTGGTGATAATGTTACAATAAAACCGGGAGTACAAATTTGGGATGGGTTAACCATTAAAGATAATGTTTTTATTGGCCCAAATGTAACTTTCACCAACGATCTCATGCCCCGCTCAAAACAATATCCCGAATCATCCGAAAAAACAATAATTGAACAGGGTGCTTCGGTTGGTGCCAATGCAACAATAATAGCTGGTATTACAATCGGCCACTACGCTTTTATAGGTGCAGGAAGTGTACTTACAAAAAGTATTGATCCCTTTACTCTTTGGTATGGTAATCCAGCAAAACGTCATGGTTACTTAACAAAAGAAGGAATAATTCTAAACTTAGACCTTCTGGACAAATCAGGTGCTCAATATGAATTAATTAATGGAGAACCAATAATAAAATGATTAAGTTCCTTGACCTTCAAAAAATAAATGCCCAATATACCTACGAACTGAAGCAGGCTGCCACTGAAGTAATTGATTCCGGTTGGTATTTATTAGGTAATAAATTAGAATCTTTTGAAAACAATCTTTCTAGGTTTCTTGGTGTTAGACAAACCGTAGGTGTTTCAAATGGCTTGGATGCATTACGACTTATTCTTAGAGCCTATATCGAAATGGGTGTAATGAACAAAGGTGACGAAATTATTGTACCTGCTAATACATATATTGCTACTATCCTTGCTATTACTGACAATGGATTGAAACCTGTTTTAGTTGAGCCGGATATAGAGACTTATAATTTGGATATTTCACTTATTGAGCAACATGTTACAAAACGTACAAAAGCCATCATGCTTGTGCATTTATATGGGAGAATTTGCTGGTCAGATGAGTTAGAACGGATTGCAAAAAAGTATAATCTGAAATTACTCGAAGACAATGCCCAGGCAATAGGAGCTATATGGAAAAACGGAAAACGATCGGGTGCACTAGGTGATGCAGCAGGAAATAGTTTTTATCCTGGTAAAAACCTTGGAGCCCTGGGTGATGCTGGTGCGGTAACAACTAATGACAAAGAGTTAGCAAAAACGATTCGTGCTATAGCAAATTATGGCTCAGAAAAGAAATATTATAATATCTATCAAGGTTTAAACTGTCGTATGGATGAAATACAAGCAGCATTCCTTAATGTAAAACTAAAATACTTAGATGCTGAAAACCAAAAACGACGTGAAATAGCTCAATACTATGGTGAAAGTATTAAAAATCTCAATATTATACTACCCCAATCAACCAGTCAACCAATTGACCAAGCACTTGAGCATGTGTGGCATCTTTTTGTAATTCGTTCAAAATATCGAGAACAAATACAAAAATATTTGATAGAAAATGGAATCCAAACAATGATTCATTATCCTATGCCTCCACATAAACAACAGGCTTATAAAGAAATGAATGAACTGACTATTCCAATTACCGAGCAAATACATGACGAATCTTTGAGTCTGCCATTAAATCAAATGATTAGTTATAGTGATATTGAAATAATAGTTAATACAATTAATCGTTTTGAATAAGTTAGGAACTACTTTATTTTATTTTATAAAAAATCCAAGAAATATTCTTTTATTGATTCATAGAAGATATTGTAATTTTTTTATTCCAAATCTTATTTTTTTTATTACCAAAAGGATTGTTGTTAAGAAAATCCCTTCCTGTCAGCAAAAAACAAAATTAACAGGTAAAGGTTCTATTTCAATAGGGGAAGGTTGTAGCTTTGGATATAAACTTGGCGGATTTCATCGTGGAAGTATAGTTGAAATTCAAGTTCGTTATAAAGACTCTGTTATTAAAATTAAAAATAATATTGCAACTAATAATAACCTATTTATATGTGCAGCTAACTACATTGAAGTTGGAGATAATACGCTTATTGGCCAAGGTGTGACTATTATGGATTTTGAAGCTCACGGAACTGAACCAACACGTAGAAAGCAAATAGGAGAAATAGGCAGTATTATTATTGGAAAAAATGTGTGGATAGGTAATAATGTTACAATTTTAAAAAATTCAGAAATTGGAGAAAATACCATAATTGCTACAGGAGCTGTTGTCTCAGGGAAATTTCCTAAGAATGTTATTATTGGAGGAGTGCCTGCAAAAATCATTAAAGAACTAGAATGAACGAAGAACAACAATCTTCCTATCGGCAAGTAATGAAAGCAACTTCCATTTTTGGAGGAGTACAGGTGTTTCAGATAATAATTCAAATAATTCGTTCAAAATTTATTGCGGTTTTGCTTGGCCCAACTGGGATGGGGATTGCAGGCCTGTTAAGTGCTAGTATAGGTTTAATTGGAGCCCTAACTAATTTTGGACTTAAAACCAGTGCTGTAAAAGAGGTG
>JAOZLT010000170.1 GCA_029934675.1 Candidatus Altimarinota bacterium
AGTAAAATTACTTTCGTGTTTATGAGAATCATTATGCAATAATTTTCCATGTACTTTATGTTCTGGATTGATGACTTCTAATTCCATAAATAACTGACAGCCGTTACAAATTCCCACAGATAATGTGTCTTCTCTATCAAAGAAATTTTTCAAGGCTTTGTTTGCTTTTTCATTGTATAAAAATGCACCTGCCCAACCTTTTGCCGAGCCCAAAACATCTGAATTTGAAAAACCACCAACTGCTGCTAAAAAATCAATATTTTTCAAATCCTCACGACCAGTAATTAAATCGGTCATGTGGATGTCTTTTACTTTAAAACCTGCCAAATGTAAGGCATACGCCATTTCACGCTCAGAGTTTGAACCTTGTTCTCTTAAAACTCCTGCGATAGGTCTTTTAAATTCAGACTTTGAACTGCGGTCATCGAGCGAAATCGAGCTGTGGTCATTGAACGGAGTCGAAATGAGTCGAGTGTTGTTCGAGCGGAGTCGAGAACCCACTTTTCCTGTAAAATTCTCAGGAAATTTAAAGTCCAAAGTTTGTTTTTTATAATTTTCAAAACGTTCTAAGGCTTTGGTTTCTCCAGATTGTTTTTGATCTAAAAGATAGGATGTTTTAAACCAGATATCTCGGTATTTAGGGATGTCAAATTCAAAATCATCTGTATGGTTTTTAATGGATAAAATTTCATTATCATTTACACTCCCAATTCTTTTGTAATTAATGTTTTTAGCTTTTAAAACTTTTTCAATACTTGTATCAGCTTGGAATATGATTCCTGAGTTTTCTGCAAACAAAACTTTGATTGAATCTTTTTCATCTAGCTTAGATATGTTTATTGAAGCACCAATATTTGTATTTGGAAAACACATTTCTAATAAAGTGGTTATTAAACCACCAGATGCGACATCATGTCCAGCAATTATCTTATCAGATTTAATAAGATCTTGAATTGTATTAAATACATTTTTCACATAGGTTGAATCCGTTATGTCAGAAGTTTCTTTTCCAATAGAATTTCGAATCTGTGCAAAACTGCTTCCACCTAATTTAAAGTTATCTTTACTGAGGTTGATATAATAGATGTTTGTGTTTTCTATCTGCTGAAAAGCAGGTTCTACAACTTGAGTAACATCATTACAATGTCCAGTTGCAGAAATAATGACAGTTCCTGGAGCCATGACCTCTTTGTCGGAATATTTTTGATTCATAGAAAGTGAATCTTTTCCTGTTGGAATATTAATTCCTAAGTTAATAGCAAATGCCGAAACAGCTTGAACTGCTTTGTAGAGTCTAGCATTTTCATTTTCAGATTTTGCAGACCACATCCAGTTGGCGCTTAAGGAAACTGAAGTTAAACCATCCTTTAAAGGAGCCCAAATAATATTGGTTAATGATTCTGTAATTGCCATTCTAGCTCCTGCTTGTTCGTCAATCAAACTAGCAATTGGGGCATGACCAATACTGGTGGCGATTCCTTCTTTTCCTAAATAATCTAATGCCATTACGCCGACATTGTTAAGTGGTAACTGCAATGAACCACAAGTTTGTTGTTTGGCTACTTTCCCTGTTACGCATCTATCTATTTTATTGGTGAGCCAGTCTTTAGAAGCTACTGCTTCTAGTTGTAAAAGCCGCTGGGTATAGTCATAGATTTTAGTTTTATTATAGGAGATTGCTTTATACTTGTGCTTAACGGACTTTCCTTTTAAATAGGTAATTGGCGTATTTCCAAAAAGATTAAACAGCGATAAATCAATAGGTTTTTCTCCAGTTTTATCTGAAATAACTTGAAATAATTGATCCTCAGTTACAACACCAACTTCATAAATAGGAGCACGTTCTCTTTTGGCTATTTCGATTAATTTAGGTAGATCATCGGGCTTGATAATTAATCCCATCCGTTCTTGAGATTCGTTACCCATAATTTCTTTAAAGGAAAGACTTGGATCTCCAATTGGTAATTTGTCAATGTTTATAATTCCGCCTGTCTCTTCAATGAGTTCAGACAAGCAATTAAGATGTCCTCCAGCACCGTGATCGTGAATAGAAATAATCGGATTGAAATCTTGCTCGGCTAAAGATCGGATTACATTGGCTACGCGTTTTTGCATTTCTGGATTAGAACGCTGCACGGCATTTAATTCGATTGTATTATTCATTGCACCAGTATCAACTGAGGATACCGCTGCGCCACCCATGCCAATACGGTAGTTGTCACCACCCATTACTACAATTATATCACCTGCTTTTGGCATATCTTTTATGGCATCTTTTTTGGTCGCAAAACCAATACCACCAGCTTGCATAATTACTTTGTCATAACCAATTATTTTGTCATTTTCATGGTGTTCAAATGTCAAAATTGACCCTGCAATAAGAGGTTGACCAAATTTATTACCAAAATCAGAAGCTCCGTTTGATGCTTTAATTAAAATATCAACAGGCTGTTGGTAAAGCCATGGTCTTTCAGGTGTATTTTCCCAACTTCGATTACTATTGGGATTGTCCTTTTCTAATCGAGAATAAGGTGTCATATAAACAGCTGTTCCTGCTAAGGGCATGGAAGCTTTTCCACCTGCCATTCTATCTCTAATTTCACCACCTGAACCTGTTGCAGCTCCGTTAAAAGCCTCAACTGTAGTTGGGAAATTATGCGTTTCAGCTTTTAAAGAAATTATAGAATCAATCCTTTTGGTTTGGTAAAAATCGGGTTTATCTGTTGCTATTGGAGCAAATTGCTCCACTTTAGGACCTTCTATAAAGGCTACATTATCTTTGTAGGCAGATAAAATAGTATTTGGATTTTCTTTAGATGTCTTTTTAATAAGTTGAAAGAGACTTTCGGGCATCTGTTTGCCATCAATTTCAAAAGTACCGTTGAATATTTTATGCCGACAATGTTCTGAGTTTACTTGAGAAAATCCAAACACTTCACTATCGGTCAGTTTTCTGTTAATTTCTTTTGAGACACTTTCTAGATAAGTAACTTCTACTGCACTTAATGATAATCCTTCTTGTTGATTGTATTTTTCAATATCATTTATAAATAGAATTGACTCTGCTTGTGCTTTTTGGCTGAATATATCTTGATGTAGATAGGGATAAATAGCTTGAAGCATTGTGTCATATCTGATATTTTTATCAGTATATCTTTTAAATTTTTCAATACGTTCTATTGAGTGAATCCCCATATTTTGGGTAATCTCAACCGCATTGGTACTCCAGGGTGAAATCATGTTTACACGAAATCCTTTAAAAAAACCATTGATGCTATCGAGTTTTATATGAATAGCATCTCCAAAAAGCCATTTTAATCTGTTGATGTCATCTTTAGAGAGACGAATAGACTGTACGGCAAAAAAAATGTTTTGCTTTTGAAAAAAATATAACATAGTCTTGTTCCTTAGTTAGTCTTGCAAATTTAACTAAAGCAATTAGGTTATAGTGTAGGTGTTAATAAAATTGGATAAAAAAAATCGTGATACTGATATCATATTTGATAACAATATCACGATGTTTTTGAGTGTTAAGTAGGAATATTAATTATTTCGATCTTGTCCGTTGCCTAATCCACGACCTTGTCTATCACCTTTCCCATTACCACGTCCACGTCCCCGCCCATTATCATATCCTAGACCTTCTTTTTCATGTGATTCTTCATGAGCATCAAACCAATCGGGTTTTGGAATTTCGTTGTCATAGATATAAGTTGCAATTCTTATAATATCGGCTTCTTCGTAAGCTAAATAAGGCATAACTTCAAACTGATCTTTGGTACCTTGCATTAATATATTTTCTTCAATAGGATTGTTTACCCAATAGGCTATGTTTTTTATAAAGTCATCTTTATCCATAGAAGCTCTTAAATAGCGTCTTTTTACAGCAAAAAATG
>JAOZLT010000171.1 GCA_029934675.1 Candidatus Altimarinota bacterium
TTACTTGTACGTGGTGAGTGGAAAGTGCACCCCTGCGTCACTCAATCGAGTTCATAGTCGGGCTTGCGCCTTTTCTCGGCGATCTTAAGGCGTAGGGGGCAACAGTAGTAAAATAGGGTTTGTTTCATATGTCTTTTGGTTGTGATGGGTGTGAAGACCTTACACAAAGCTTAAATGAAAGAAAGTCTGAATAGTAAGTCCAACAAAAGAAGGATGAAGTCCCTTCTTAGTAGTAAAAAAAGAAACATTTATATAGCAGTGTCACTCAACAATGGTTCCACAATGGAACAGCTTAAAATCGATTTAGGAAAAGGCGTTGTTGTAACGGCGCCCGTCAAACAACGAATGACTGCCGAAGAATGGCTTCGTATGACTAAGTACATAAATTCAGTAATTCATTTAGAAAGAGCACAATTACTACGTAAATGAGGTGTAAACCATGCAGGAAGATTACGAAGACCATGAAGAATACGATCCCGATGTATATGAAGACTTTGGGGAAGGTTTTGAAGACGACTTTGATGCAGTAAGTGAGAAAGTGTATGAAAAAGCTTTTGAAAAGGTTCAAGGCGATGAAAGTAGCGATGAAGGAGAATTTGAATTTGACGAAATTGTAGGTGGCCGAGATAAAAAACCAATCATGAGCTTGTTAAACAAAGGAAAACTGTCAAAGTATGAGATGGATGACTTGTTAAATCAACTATAATTTTTTATATTACACTCTTTTTTCTATTCTTATGACTATATTATCACAAGGAGCGGAAGCTACAATAGAACGTAGTGAAAAATATGTATTTAAGAGAAGAATTACCAAAAATTATCGTATTTCTGAAATAGATAGCAAGTTACGTAAAAGTAGGACTAATAGAGAGCTAAAAATACTTAAAAAATCAAAAGACCTAGGAATAAATGTTCCTGAAGTATACGATTGCAAAGAATACTTTGTAATTAAGATGGATTATGTTGAAGGAAAGCGATTACGCGACGAACTCTTAGAAAAACCGGAGAGTGGACATTTATTGAAAACAGTTGGCGAATGGTTAGCTATACTGCACGAAAATGATATTTTACATGGAGACTTAACAACTTCAAATGTACTTATTGACATTCATGGAAAATTATTTCTTATAGATTTTGGGCTATCATTCTCCTCAAAAAAAATAGAAGATAGAGCAGTAGACTTACACTTATTTGAACAAGCAATAGAAAGCACGCACTATTTGTATGAAAAAGAATTTTTTGATGAATTTTTAAAAGGATACAATAATTATTCTAAATCAGATGAAGTTCTAGAACGTCTAAAAATAGTTAGGAAACGAGGAAGAAACAAACACTAACAATACGGCCTTGTCCCAAACAGAGTAAAAAACTACACTGGAACAAGGCACAACTATTTTTTACATAGTAAAAAATGTGCCTTCGAAGAAGGTACGCCTTGGTGCACCTTTGTTGGTGTCAGTATAGAAAAAGACTCCTTTTGGGACAAGGTCAACAATACACAAACTTTATAGGTGATTCTTTTTTCTGCAAATACATGCGATTACTAATTTTACTTTTGATTGTGCTGGTTTTTGTAGGTGGTGTGGTAACTGCCGTATCAACAGACGAAGTACATAGTATAACTTTACTATCTGTAACTGGAGGACCAAATGAAACTTATAAAGGTGGGGTGGCTAACTTATATCTTCAAGTTAAACAAGGACAAGGAGCAATATTTGTTGAAAGTTATCCTTTAGCAAAATTAGATACTCAAGTTTCAATAAGATTTGCGAATGAAGTTGCATGTGAGTTTTCTAATGTTGATTGTGAAAAATATGATTTTTTCTATACCATAAGAGCGGGCTCACCAATTGTAGGTGGACCAAGTGGTGGTGGGGCAACAGCACTATTAACTCTAGCAGTCTTAGAAGAAGTTGATCTTAAGGAAGATTTCGCAATGACAGGATCAATTAGTTCAGGAGGAATAATAGGTGCGGTTGCAGGAGTAGCTGAAAAAGTTGAAGCAGCAGCTTCAAAAGGTAAAAAGTTAGCAATTGTTCCTGCATTATCTCTTGATAATAATACTTTTTTGTCTTTAGACAATAAAACTTTGACTGTGGTTTCTCTTGAAGCGCTAGGAATTATAGTTGAGCCAGTTATATCTTTAGATGAAGCTTTAGAATTTGCAGCAGTTTCTTATGAGGCTAAAAAACTATTACCCATTATAGTTGATGATGCATATCTTGACAAGATGGAATTAACTGTAAATCATTTATGTACACAAAGTAAAAAGTTACTTGAAGAAATTGAACCTACAAACAACTCTCTTTATGTATCAGCAGAAGATTTTTATAATAAATCTCTAGCAATTAATGATAGAAAGAATTATTATTCAAAAGCATCTTTCTGTTACTCGGCAAACTTGAGATTTCGAGATTTAATTATGACTAATTTATCTCAACATATACTTCAAGAAAATTATGATCGATTAATAGAAGCTCAGAATAAATTTGAAAAAGATATTAAGGCAAAACCATTACGAACATTCACAGACCTTGAAACTTCAGTCATAGTAACTGAAAGGCTGTTAGAATCAAGAACTTATTTGAAAGAAATAAATCAAACAAATATTTCTTCATCACTTCTAGCTTATGCGATTGAAAGATATGAAAGTGCAGTTGCGTGGAGCGGATTTTTTGGTCTTCCTGGAGACGAATTACAACTTGACGATTTAACTGTACGTGTAGCTTGTCTGAAAGAACTAGAAGAAGTAGAAACTAGAATGAATTATTTAAGAACCTTACTTCCAGAAACTTTCTTAGAAGGAGTAACTGATGAGTTAGATAAAGCCTATGAATATAGACAAGACGAAGAACCTGCATTGTGTTTGTTTAAAGCAACGAAGGCAAAAGCTCATGCTAACTTATTTTTCGCAACACTTGGTTTAGTAACAAATTCAACAACAGAAATAGCACTTGCTAAAATTCAAAGAGCGGGACAAGTTATAGCTTCACAAGATAAAGGTTTCCCAATTCTAGGTTACAGCTATTATGTTTATGCAAACGAGCTATCTGGTGAAGATGATTATTCTTCGCTTTTATTTTCAGAGTATGCTTTAGGAATGAGCGATATAAGTAGATACTTTCCACGTCAACAAGAATCACTTGTTTTATCAAATGAGCGAATAACACAAATAGGATTTTTTGCAATTGGTTTATTTCTTGGAATGCTTATAATGTTGATTATTATCGGACGAAGAAGAACAAAACCTAACTCTCGTAAAAAAAGACGTTAAACTATTTCTAAAATAGTGTAAAGAAAACCCTGAGAAGACCACCTAAAAGGCAGCCTTCCCGGGAAAAAGAGGTGAGATTGATTTAGAATCAGACTTACCCCCCGTTAATATTTGGTGATGAGCACCGATATATAAATCTTTCCGATTTGTATCTATTCTAGAATAGTAACTAGAGTAATTTTTACTTGATTGTTGTACTAGAATATATAAATTAGAAACTACTTTCTTTGAAAATATGTATGTTTCAGATTTTACAGGACAAGAATATTCAAAAAATGCTTTTTTAGACTTAATAATTAGACGAGTGAGAAAATATGCTAGAAAAATAATTGATGTAAAGAAAAAATATGCAATATTAGCTGACGGAATGAATGTAAAAGTACTACTAAAACTACTTGAAGTGGCGTATAGTGGTAGACTAGAAGTATTTGTAGTTGAAAAAGAAACAGGAACAATGTTAGCTGCAGATCATCTAGAAAAATACGTATTAGATAGATTAAATGTGTTCTTGAAAAAAAAAGATGCTAAATTATTTGAAGATAACAAACTATATCTACTACGTGTAGTGACTGCAAAAGAACTAGTGCAGTTAGCTAAAATATACGGAATAGAAGGAGC
>JAOZLT010000172.1 GCA_029934675.1 Candidatus Altimarinota bacterium
CCTTATAATGGCAATCTGTACAATTTAAAGTTACTGCTTTTTCTTCATGTAAATAATCCTTCCCATCACCCATTACTTCGTGTGAACTATGACAATCAACACATAACATTCCCTTTGAATGATGCACATCTTCACCCTGATAACTATAAATTCTGCCATCTTCAAAAACTTTATAGCCTTCTTTATTGATGATATCTTCTTCCTCTAACAGTGTTTCATGCCAACCCATATAATTTGTTGAAATTCTGCTCGATCGGCTATGACAGCCAAAACAATGTTCATCTTTTACAAAAATATTGGTAGCAGGATGTACTTTAGGTAGTTGTTTTTTATCAGAATTTAAATATTGAGCCAAATCATTACTTGCCTTTTCAGAATAATTCAAATGACAGGCATTACAGCCTCCTCCTCTACTCAATTGTGTAATCTTACCATATTCACTCTTTTCTGCACCTAAATGACAATTTGCACAAAGGTCCCGCATATGTTTATCGGCTGCAGAATATTTTAGATCATTAATATGGTAGTGATAATCAGGCGAATCGGCTTCGCCAAAAATAAATTTATCAACAGCAACCAACCCACTGTTAGTTGTCATCAATGAATGTTTTATTTTTTCTAACTCATTAACATGGCACTTACCACAGGTTTTATCGGCATCTGATAAGTTTCCTGGAATTAAGACCATATCTTTATGTGCCGCTTCTATGTTTTCAGCTTTTGGATTTCCTAAATGACAACTTACACAACCAATAACTTCAGGATTGTGAAAATCTGAAAATCCTGTATTTTGAATATGGCAATTTAAACAAGATTCTTTTTTGTTTTGAATGGATGAATAATCATGATCAGCTGTTTTCTGATCAGAACTAAAATTAATCATCTTTAAGAATAAGAAACCAATAATCAAGATTCCTACCAACAAGAATGGCAATTGTTCCTTTTTAAAAAAATTCATTTTATTATTTTTCAAACAAACAAATCTACAATTTATTATCAAAAAAATAATTGACGCCTAAATAATAATCAGAATTTTTTCAATAAAAAATCTATGTAACAGTAGTCACATCATTTTTATTGATACTATGATTAATGTCATCAAAATTACATAAGCAGTAGTCTAATTTTGTTCCTTGATTAAGCCAATTTATAATTGTCAATATAAAAGATGTTTTTAATAGATCATTAAAAACCAAAAAAATTAACTTATGGATAATTCAAGAAGATCCTTTATTAAAATATCTGCTTTAGGTGCAAGCGGTCTTGCGCTTTCTGCAACAGCCTTTGGTTCTTTTAGTGCAAATGCATTAACAGAAAACAATAAACTTGCTGAGAGTGCCAAGAATCTAAAAATAACTCCTACATATTGTGAGGTTTGTTTTTGGAAATGCGCTGCTTGGGCTTATACAGATGAAAACAACAATATTAAAAAATTAATCGGTAATGATATTGACCCACATTGTAATGGTCGCCTTTGTCCAAGAGGAACTGGTGGTGTTGGGATGTATTCTGATAACGATCGATTAAAAACACCACTGATTAGAACAAAAGGTGAAGGAGAAGATACATTTAGAGAAGCCAGCTGGGAAGAAGCCTTATCGCTAATCGCTTCAAAAATGCAAGGAATAAAAGATGAATACGGTTCTGAGAGTATGGCTTTACTCAAGCATGGTACTCCAGGAAGTCATTTTGAACATCTTTTTAAAGCATATGGATCTGATACAATAGCCGAACCAGCTTACGCACAATGTAGAGGTCCTAGAGAAACCGGGTTTGGTTTGACTTTTGGTGCCTGGGTTGGATCACCTGAACCTACTGATATTAGAGATACTAAATGCTTGGTATTAATCGGTTCACATATTGGTGAAAACATGCACAATACTCAAGTACAGGAAATGTCAGAAGCTATAGATAATGGAGCAACCATTATAGCTGTAGATCCAAGATTTTCTACTGCGGCAAGTAAATCACAACACTGGTTACCAATAAAGCCATCAACTGATATTGCTTTGTTACTTACCTGGATGCATGTGTTGATCTATGAAGATCTTTATGATAAAGATTATGTTAAACTATATGGTTCAGGGTTTGATAAATTAAAAGAACACGTAAAAAATTATACTCCTGAATGGGCTTACGGAATTACAACTATTAAACCTGAAGAAATTCGTAAAACTGCCAGATTAATGGCAGCAGCAGCTCCTTCAGTGATTGTGCACCCCGGACGACATGTTGTTTGGTACGGTGACGATTCACAAAGAGAGAGAGCAATTGCTATCTTAAATGGTTTATTAGGTTCATGGGGAAGACGTGGAGGTTTTTATTTTAAAGAAAAAATTAAGGTTCCTAAATTCCCACAACCTGCTTACCCACATCCAAAATGGGGATGGGAAGAAATTGGTGAAAAATATCCATTTGCAGAAATGGGAATCACAAATGAATTGGTTAAGGCTTCAATTCCTGGAGAAAATGATAAACATCCAATTAAGGCCTGGTTTATAGCAGGTACTAATTTGGTAAATACAATACCTCAGCGAAAAGTTATGGAAAAAGCCATAGATGCTGTTGAATTTATTGTTGTTGTTGATACTATGCCAATGGAAATAACCGGGTATGCAGATGTTGTTTTACCGGAATGTACTTACCTTGAAAGATATGATGGTATAAGATCTGCTACAAACAGAGAACCTTCTATTGCACTTAGAATGCCGGCTGCCGAACCAAGATTTGATTCAAAACCTGCTTGGTGGATTGCCAAACAATTGGGTGAAAAATTAGGTTTACAGGACTACTTTAACTATAACGATTTTAAAGAAGTTATTGCTTGGCAATTAGAACAGTTAGGTACTTCTTTAGAAGAAATGGAAAAAATAGGTGTAAAAAAATTCCCTAGAAAATCAGGTTCAATGTATTTAGAAGAAGGTCAGCCTTATGAATTTGCAACCGAAGATGGTAAAATTCAGTTCTATTCAGAAGAACTGGCTGAAAAAGGTTTTGATCCAATACCTGTTTACACATCACATGATACACCAAATTCTGGTTTCTACAGATTAAATTACGGTCGTTCTCCAATGCATACTTTTAGCAGAACGATCAACAACCCAAATTTAAGTGATTTAAACGATGAAAATAAACTATGGGTAAATCCTAAAGTTGCTAAAATTGAGGGACTTTACAAAGACCAAGAAGTTTGGTTAGAAAATCAAGATGGTGTTATTTCAACTTTCCCAATTAAAGTTCGTGTAACCGAACGTATTCGATGGGATTCCGTTTACATGTATCATGGTTTTGGTCATAACAATAAAAAATTATCACGAGCTTATGGTAAGGGAGCCAGTGATACTGAATTAATAACTAAAGTTGATATCGACCCTCTTATGGGAGGTACAGGTATGAGAAGCAACTTTGTTAAATTTATAACTGAAAATCCACATAAAGATATAGAATCATGAGATATGCCATGGTAATAGACACTTTAAAGTGTGTCGGATGTAGCGACTGTGTTGTTGCATGTCAAACAGAAAACAATGTACCAATAGGTTTTTGTAGAGATTGGGTAACTGAATCAGTAAGCGGAAGTTATCCAACAATAGATCTAGAATTAAAATCAGAACGATGTAACCATTGTGATACTGCACCATGTGTGAGATGTTGTCCTACAGGTGCCAGCCATGTTGCTGAAGGTGGAATTATTTTGGTAACTCCTAATGAATGTATAGGATGTGGCGCTTGTATAGAATCTTGCCCTTATGATGCACGTTTCCAACACCCTGAAGGTTATATTGATAAATGTACTTTTTGTCATCATCGTTTAGAAGAAGGTCAGAATCCGGCTTGTGTATCTGTTTGTCCAACAAAATGTATGTATTTTGGAGATCTTGATGAT
>JAOZLT010000173.1:0-1852 GCA_029934675.1 Candidatus Altimarinota bacterium
AATCTCTTTTTAAGTACAAAAAACATTTAAAAATAGTTATTGATACTGGAAATGGAGTTGCTGGTGCTTTGTATCCTACAATACTAAAAAAACTCGGTCATGAAGTTGTTGAATTATATACGGAACTTGATGGCACTTTTCCAAATCATCAGCCTGACCCAATTGTTGAAGGAAACCTTAAAGATTTGAAAGCTAAAGTTCTGGAAGTAAATGCTGATGTCGGTTTTTCGTTTGATGGTGATGGCGATAGAGTAAGTATTGTTACAGAAAAAGGTGAATTTATAGAATCCGATAAAACTTTAATGTTACTTACTAAAGATATTTTGTCACGCCACAAGGGAAGTTCGGTTGTATTTACCGTTTCAAACTCACAGGTACTTTTTGATTTAGCAAAAGAGTGGGGTGGAAATCCAATAATGGCAAAAGTCGGTCATTCTTATGTTGAGCATACGATGTCTGACTCAAATGCGGTATTGGGAGGTGAACAGTCTGGTCATTTCTTTTTACCCGAAGATTATTATCAATATGACGATGCACTTGTTGCCGCTTGCAGACTTATTAAGATTATTGCTGAATCCGGAGCAACAACTTCTGAACTTTTTAATCAGTTTCCTAAAACTTATTCAATGCCAGAGATGAGGCCTGAATGTGCTGATGTCTCTAAATTTGATGTAGTTGATAGAATAACTGAGTATTTTAAAGATAAATATCCATCAAATACCATGGATGGTGTAAGGATTGACTTTAGTAATGGTGCTTGGGCAGGGATTAGAGCCAGCAACACAAGCCCTAAAATTTCAATTACAATGGAGGCAAAGTCGGAGAAAGAATTGGAAAAAGTGATGAGTGAAGTGCTTACACATCTGAAGACTTATCATGAGATTAAATTTTAAATGTGTGGAATGATAAAAATGTTGCAATCGATACACTTTCACATTTTCATTTTTTCATGAAATAAGTATAATGATTAAGAAATAACAAATAATTATGAAAAAACCAAAAGTTGGTAGGAAATTATTTCGGGTTTTAACAGGGATGGTAATCGGTTCTGCGGTCGGTTCGATTTTAGGCTTAACTCTTGCTCCTAAAAAAGGTGCTGATGCCAGAAAGTATCTTAAGGACAAATCTATAGATGTGTTTTTAAGGAGCAAAGAAGCCATTAGAAATAAGGAAAATATGGGGTTTTGTAAACGAATGCTGATTAAATTTTTGACCAGAAAAAAGTAATTGTGGTTTATTTGATTTTAACTGATTAGCCAGATTGATTTTTAAGACTTTTATAATAAATCTTTTATCCTGAAAATCTGTGGTTATTTTTTATTTTTCATTTATGATATAGGTGTCATAAAAAATTTATAGACTTTGAAAAAATTCGTTTTATCAATCATAGTTGCTCTTTTATTTTCGTTACCAATAACGTCGGTTTTTGCAAATGACACACTTTCAAATATTCGATTAAAAACAGATTTTAATATATGGAAGGTAAACTTAAACAGGGTTGATTGGATTGGTGAATATAAAAAGACTTCTTGGAATAATTTTAGTATCAAATTACCCGAATTTCTTGATGAATCATTAGAAACTAGTACTTTTAAATATCTTGAAGAAACTACTGTGAAAGGCGTTGATAATGCTGAGGTTAAAGACTATCTAGAAAAAATTGTTGAGCCTGAAATTTATCGAGAAAAGGAAGATGTAACAATTAGTTTGGACGAAGAAGGCAAGCCTGTCTTTGATGGTTTTGCTATAAGCGGACAAGAAATTGATTATGAAAAAACATATTATCTAATCAATAAGGCATTTACTACAAATCAAGAAGATGTTCGTTTGCCCATAAAAACAATTGAGCCTA
>JAOZLT010000173.1:1952-3873 GCA_029934675.1 Candidatus Altimarinota bacterium
GCATTTACTACAAATCAAGAAGATGTTCGTTTGCCCATAAAAACAATTGAGCCTACCATTAATGTAACTAGTCAGGAGCTTTTGGATATGGGGATAACATCGTTACTTGGAACAGGTGAAACAGACTTTTCCGGTTCACCATACAACCGACGAATTAATATTGCTGTTGGCTTAGCAAGTTTTAACGGACAAATAATCCCACCTGGTGAAGGATCTGGTGCTGGTAAAATTTTAGGAAGAGTTGATGCGTCAACCGGGTATAAACACGAACTTGTAATTAAAGGTGATAAAACCATACCTGAATATGGAGGTGGTTTATGCCAAGTATCAACAACCGTATATAGGAGTGTTCTATTCGCTGGATTACCAATAACTGAACGAAGAAATCATTCTTATGCAGTGAGCTATTATGATCCACAGGGGCTGGATGCGACCATTTATCCACCGTCTCCCGACTTGAAATTTAAAAATGATACAACTGGTCATATACTAATTCAGACAACAACAATCGGCGATAAGGCATATGCCAATATATATGGAACTCCTGTAGACCGCCATGTGGATTTGATTGGACCTTATTACTACGATTATCGAGGAGCGCCTCCTGCTAAAATCGAATACACAACCAAGTTACCGCCTGGTAAAAAACAAATTGTTGGAGGTTCTCATGCTGGTTTTAAAGCCAGTTGGTATCGAAGAATTTCTTATGGAGATGAAAGTAAGGGGGATGTTCTTGAGCATATATTTAGTAATTACGAAGCTCGTCCGCTTTTTACTTTAATTGGTGAAGAAAGCGACTCATCCAATCAGCCGGTTGGTGCTACGGATAATGGGACGTAATTCCGATTGCTATCCACCAATTAAGATTTATCTAGTTTGTGAGATGCTTTTTTCAGCGATTTAATAAATTATTACCATTACTATCTATTAAAAAGCTGTTTTTAAGTTGTCCTTGAACACCATCTGGACATCGATGACTCCATGCACAAAACACAGGTACATGCAGTAATCCTCTATCTTCATCATATATAGTGGAGCCTATAGGAAATTCATATACTTTTTCTCCACATCTCTCGCAAATTTGATTGTGGCACGCACAAGATACTTTAATAGAACCACGGTGATCCTTGGTAATGCCCTTGTAATAATTGCACTTTGGGCATTTTGTAAGCCCTTTAGGTACTTTTATATTCATGATAATAAAAATTAAAAAAATAAACCACATTCATCAAGAGGTTTATTTAGGTTTCATCCTTTTCAGGTTTAGCACCCAACATTACTTGGGTTGCTGACGGGTCATAGGGCTGAATCCCTCGCCGTCTCTTAATGAAAGCAATCACATGCTAATATAGTTCAGCTAATTACGCAATAGGATTATCAAATCCAATCTTTGTAAATCACTAATAGAAGAGTATTGTTGATTGCCGATTTACTTAATAATATAAAATATGGATACAAGCCCTAATACGAATGAATTTTTAGCAATTTATGATGAACTTGATAAATATTTCAGAACATTAAATCCCCCCAAGGATGGATATGAGGATTTTCGTATTTTGGTTTTACGGATTGCAAAAAACAATCGCTTAATATCATACTATAAAGAGGATTTACTACTATATGGCAGGCTTCGTAATGCTATTGCTCATAATAATGATAAACAAATTATAGCCGAAGTCTTTACAAATGTTGTTGAAGATTTTAAGAAGGTACTCAATGGTATTAAAAAACCAAAAACCAATTATGATATAGCAATAAAAAATCCATATCAGTGCAAACTAGAAGATAATATTTCAGTGGTTATTAAAGAAATGAGCAAAAATAACTACACAAATGTACCTGTTTATAAAAATGAAGAATTTCAAGGAATTGTTAGTGAATATACAATTACAAAATGGGCTGCACAATCTACTGAAAGTGA
>JAOZLT010000174.1 GCA_029934675.1 Candidatus Altimarinota bacterium
TGTATCATTCATATTTCAACCTTTGATCTATTCTGCAGAAACAGGGCAGTTAATAAGGCTGTTAAATATGAGGTCTTATTATTTTTTTATACATTGCAGCAAAATTTGTAATTTCAATATCTGAATCAGATAAAAGAAAATCAATAATTCCCATCCAAGCATCATATAAATAGGGATTAATCTTGCCCCAATCATAGAAAAATTCCCAATGATGGGTTACTAATATAAGAGTATCTAATTTTTCCAGTGCCTGTTTTATTTCATCAAGTATCATCTTTGGTGAATTAAACATGGATATCATCGTTCCAGGGTGCTCAAAGATTATAAAATCACCCCATTTGAAATATCCATTTTTTTGGCCTCTCGGGATTAATCGTCTAAAAACAGCTGAAGGTTTAAGATTCCAGGGAACATGTCTCTTACCCATTCTATGCATTGATATACCCTTGAAGCTTTTTCTTAATTCCTTAATCGTTTCAGAGGAGAATGCATCCCAGGGACCGACAAAAAAATCTGGTTTCTTACCAAAAGCTTTTTCCAAAAGTAGAGAAGATACGGCCAATTTCTCCTCAATAACCTCTGGCTTGGACAAAGCACCTTCAAAAATATCATTAATTACAGCATGACTATATCCATGCTGTAATATTTCAAACCCAGTATTTTTATTAAGATAATCCGTAAGGGTTGAATTCTTTACTATGGAGAATTGTTCATTTCTTTTTCTGAATTCAGGAGGAATAAATGGCGAATAATTTAATGAATATTCAGTCCAAAAAGGGCCGTTATGTTCGCCTAGTGTTATACCACAAGCAATTTCAGGTATAACACTTAAAGAAATGGTCTTCCCTCTTGACAATAAAGGACGATAAAGTTTTTCCAACACTTCTACTGGGGTGAAAAAACTAATATCATCATCCCGTATTATTACATGCTTCATATTTTATCTTACACCCCTACATTGGCCATATGGGCAGCCATTAACAGCCATATATGAATTAGCTAAATTTACCCAATTCAGCATATAAAATACCAGCCTGAGAAATTGTTTTTTCCAAACCAAAATATGTTTCAATTCTCTTTCGTGCGGTTACGCCAAGACTTTTTTGTAAGAATTTGTTAGAAGAAAGTTGTTGCAAAGTTTTTACAATAGCTCCGACATCACCGACAGGCACAAACAGTCCAGAATCAAACTCATCTACAACCTCAACAAGCCCGCCTGTTTTTGTAACAACCACGGGCAAACCACAAGCCATTGCTTCGATTGTTGATATTGAGAGAGCCTCTAAATATGATGGCAAAATAAAGCAGTCAAGAAAGTTATAAAACTCCGGTACTTGATTGTGAGGTATCGATCCTATGAGATGGAAATTGGTTTGATTCTTATACTGTTCTAATTCTTCAATAAAATCCGGATCAATGGGTCCCGCAATAAAAAATTCCACATCACCTTCTAATGCTTGAGCCGCTTGTGCAAGCAGGTGAATACCTTTGTTATGGCTTAAACGAGCCACAGTTCCAACTTTAAATGCTTTTTGATTGTAGTCAAAATCAGGTGAAAAACTATTTTGTTTTCCAGGTTTAAATTTTACGGTATCAACTCCATTATAAATAACCTCTATGCGCATTTCAGGTAAAATTTTATTTAATTCAAATTTGGAATATTCGCTGCATGTGAGAATTAAATCACAATTTTTATTGATAAGGTGTTTAAATCCTTTATACAGTGGTGGTAACCAGGGTCCATGGAGATGAAGGATTTTTTTAATCTCAGGTTTGAAAAAAGGAAACAGCAGACCTTCCACTGGATAATGAACTTCAAGGATATCGACATCCTGAAAAAACTTTTTTATCTTTCTAATTGAATAAAGTGCGCATAATGCTTCTATATCAAAGGGTTTAATTTTGGGAATATGGAATGATGACAAAAGCCAAGAATATCTGTTGAGAAATGGATATAACAAGTAAGAGATGTTATCTTGCCTGACAGTTTGAGTGAATTCCGGGGAAAGGTCTCCATTGCCAGTAGCTATTTTTACACTTAAACTGTTACTGAGTTCCTTTGTTGCAGTTAATAAATACGTTTCGGTGCCACCATGCAGTGTCCCAACTGAGCCTGAGACGAAACCAAGAGTAGGTGCTTGTTTTTTCGATAGAGTGCCATTATTCATTATTCTATTCGTTTAATCGTCTTATTGGGTGTTCTTCCTCCAGTTAACAATGAATAGAGATTGCTGAAATATCTTGATATAAACCATGCGATACTAAACACTATTATTGTAGCAATTGGAAAATTAATATAAAATGAGGATCTGTCATCAATAAACCTGGCAGTTAAAATTGTGAAATTTAATAATGGAACAAGATGGTACAAATAAACAAAAAAAGTAAATCCCGAAAGGGAAATTATTGTCTTATTATTTTTTATTAGTGATGAAATTTGTATTAAACTAACAACTCCCATAAAAAGAGCAGTTTTGTAAAGTAACAATGATCCAATTGTATAATTTCTAACATACCAAAAATCAAATTCAGGATCTATATATACCCTTATAAATATAATTAATAACCAAATGATCAATAGCGTGATTTTCACCATGACGTTACTTTTTACCAATGAATCTAGAATATTACTAAATCGAGATAATAATCCTCCAAGCCAGAAAAAGAATAGTACTCCCATATTAATTAGATACCATCCAGCAAAAATTGGAAATGGTTGAATGTCACAAATCCACAGGAACGACAACATTACTCCAATAGCTCCAAAATATAATTTCCCACCATTTAATATTAATGGGGATATAACTACTATTATTATAAGGTCTCTGATAAACCAAAATTGTACTGAAATAGGGTGTAATACGACACACATTAGTATTGAATGAAAACTAAATTGAACAATATTTTTTTGCAATAAAATATATTTTAAAACTGTTGGAAGAAAAATCAATGTTGATGCAAGAATATATGGAAGTAGTAATGTTCTCGATTTAATTTTTAAAGCTTTAAAATAATTTTGAAAATTATTGACCTTACCAGTTAAAAAAAAACCAGCTACCATTGCAAAGAAAGGAACTGTTGACTGAGCCACACCATTCCACATAAAATCTTGAAAAAGATAATTCCAAGTATACCCTTTGGATGTATCAATAGAGCCTTTTGAGCTATAATGAGCAGCAATCACAAGAACTATTGCAATCAAGTTTGCAACCATCAAGGTACTGCTTACTTCTTTTTTTATTTCCATCAATTAATGTCCGCAATGTAAAATCACTGTTGAGTATTTAGCTATGTGATGCATCACTTATACTGGTAAAGTAACCTACCTGAGAAGTTCTACTCGAATAGCCTTTCGCTTCATAGATTGATAAAGTTTCCTATAGATAGCAAGCGAAATATTTTCATAGTAACTACTACAATAATGTGCGATTGAGAGAAAAAAAGATTTGGTAAATTCATTAAAAACCAGATCCGCAATTCGATACTTAAGGCTAGTATTTAATGTGTGTACGGGGTAAAAACCAAAAGCTGCTAAATCCTTAAGCAGATGTGGAGATTTTTTATACCATACTGCCAAAGCTTTACCGTCACGCCCGGCAACGTTGAGAAAGTCATCTGCATTCATATAGTGATCATGATAACCTAAAGCTTCGGGCACATATTTCAACTTAAAATCGTATGATGACAACCTTTCTGACAACTCCACATCTTCATGATATCGCAAGGATTCCTCAAAAAGTCCATATTGCAGCAAAAAATCCTTTTTTACAGATACGTTACAAGTAAAAAAAGCTGTCCAATCCAGCCACTCTTCATTAGCATATTTATCAAAACTCGCGTCAAGGTGTAATTTGGAAATCGG
>JAOZLT010000175.1 GCA_029934675.1 Candidatus Altimarinota bacterium
TTAATCAACCAGGCACATCCAAATAAACTCTTACCTCCTCCTGCACCACCACCGAATAATATCTCAGTTGTATTATTATCAGTCAAACAACTCCATGCTTCATTTTGCTTTCTTGTTTGTTTCCAATTTATCTCCATCGTCTTCAACAGTTGATATGTTTATGTTAAATACTTTTCCCTCTTCATTTGATAATTCCACTCGCTCCTTTGATTTTCCCAGCTGTCTATCAAAATATTCTCTGATTGCTGAAACATTTCCTTTAACTCCTTCTCTAAATAATGCGGTTAATAATATCTCAATCCTCGCTGTCTTTTTACCGTTTAATACTTCTCGACCAAGTCCGTGCTTTGAAATTTTATTAATCATTCTCTTAATCCTTGCTCTTTCTTTATTTGGTTTTCTACCAGCTCCTGGTCTAGCTCCACCCCTGTTTGATTTCATGTTTTTATTCAAGTTTTCAAACGATTCACTATTATCAACTGACTTTTTTAACTTTTCTTCCTGTGTTTTGCTCATATCTTTTAATAATTACATCAACGTATTTGGGGTCTAATTCCATTGTGTAGCATTTTCTACTCATTTGCTCGCATGCTATTAATGTTGATCCCGAACCTCCAAATAAATCGATTACGATATCATTTTGTTCACTATTCTTCTTTAAGCCTCTCTCTGGTAATCTGACTGGCTTTTGTGTGGGATGAACATAATTCTGTGTCACATCTCGTTTTTCATACCAAGTATCAAACATCAACTGATAATCATCAAAATCTAAATTTTGAACATCCTTTAAATTATTTATCTTTTTATTTTTATAATGTGTTTTCTTTTTCTTCCATCCAAACATACATGGTTCATATTGTCGGTGATAATCTTGTCCCATTGAAAATACCATTGAATTTTTAACCCATACGAGAATCTGACTCATCTTCCATCCTGCCATCTCAAAAGCAAATCGATTAATATGATTATTTATATTTGCAAACCACCAGTAAATAGTAACGTCATCAGTTGTGAAATGATACAGATTATGGAGAATATCAACATAGAATTCTAAGCATTCTTTATCTGATTTATTATCATTAAAAATCTTACCTCCAGTTCCTCCATATTTAGTTGAACTATAATCTAGTCCTCCTGGTGAACGATAATTAACATTGTATGGTGGATCGGTGAAAATCATTCTGCCGAGTTTTCCATCCATTAATAATCCAACATCTTCTCTGCTAGTTGAATCACCACACATCAAACGATGATTCCCAAGTTCGTATATATCACCTCTTTCAGAGACAGGGTCATCAATCTTGTCATGCTCAGCTTTTCCATCGAAATCATCTTCTTTAATCTCATTCACTAAATCCATATCAAATCCAGTTAATTCAAGATTCCTCTCGGATAATTCCTTTAACTCTTCAATCACCAAATCCATATCCCACTCACTCTCATTTGATTTATTATCTGCTAACCGATATGCTTTTGCTTCCTCCTCGCCCAAGTCTAAAATCAAACAAGGGATTTCCTTTAAACCTAAATGTTTTGATGCTTCATATCTCCCATGACCGACAATAATGACATTGTTTAAATCAACTACAATCCGCTGATTAAAACCAAAACTTGAAATACTATTTGCAATTTGTTTAATTTGCTTAATAGGATGCTTTTTAGCATTCTTCTCATATGGCTTTATTTCTTCAATTTTTATCAGTTTTTCTTTTTCCATTTTTATCGAAATTTATAATTAATATTTTATCTACTTCTTTATCTTTAAACTTTTCACCGTTTGATATTCTCATAAAAGCTTTTTTAAGCTGTGAAACAATTTCTCCCACCTCTTTGGCATATAACTTATATTTTTCATCATTAGCGCCACATACACCTTGAATACTTCTCAAATTCGGATCTTTCTTAACTTTGACATGCCCATTAATTCCAGCCTTCTCTTCTTTACCATCCTTATAGATGATAATCACCGGGAGCGTTCCGATGATGAAAAAATCTGTTTCTTGTTTAACACTCACACCTTCTTTAACATATCGATTATCAAAATCAACTCGCAAGTAGATATTATTTTTAATCATCTTTTTTAAATTCTTCATAGTTTAGGGTCGCTTTTTGTTCGAGCTAAAAAACTTTTATAGCCTGCTTTTTTAACTAAACCAACAGCGCATTTTCTTTTATCGATTGCTGTCTCACTTTCCAGTACATCAATAAATATTTCTATTATTTTATTAAATCCTAATTGCTTAATTGCACTCAACCAAAACTTTCTATTTTTTAAATCTTCCAATCTTTCCAAATAATAATCTAATTGACCCTTTTCATGATTAGTCATAGACTTATTCACATGTTGTTTTTCAACGTTGGATTTAGTATTATGATTATTTTTAGTATTATTATAGTGTTCAGTTTCGTGAATAGTTGGGTGTTCATTCTGGTGAACAGTGCTGTTCATTTTCGTGAACAGGCTATCTATTTTCCCAGTTAACTGCACAAATATTCTTCTTCTTTTATCTTTTCTTGTTCGTATAAAACCCTCTTTTTCAATCCTCTGAATTCTTGGTGTAATTGCCCCTTTTGCCTTAATTCGTAATAATGGCATTTCACTCATTAAATGCCTGTAATTCACCCATGTATAGCCATCTATGCGATTTTGTTGAATCTTTGGGCTAGGTGATGAGCATAGATAATACAAATAATCTAAAATAGCGCCATCTGCGATATCAAGCCTAGTATTAGCTAATGCAATTTGATTTATATTGATATTAAATTTCATGTGACAAGCATTATTTAATTTATGAGTTCTGAAATTTATAGTCTTATGACACGAGAAGTAAAGTCTAAAAAATAGCTAATTTTAAACCTCACGGATTAACAACTTCTCGTCTCACAAGACCATAAAAGCCCTGTGCATTTCAAGTAGTTAAAATAGAAATGTTTTTATTTTTGTTTTAAAGTTTCTCGACTTCCCCATGTTTAACTTTTTTTCAATTTCAGCGATTCTCTCACTGTCCCTCTTATTTTCTCTTTTCACGATTTGTCTAAACTCACCTAATAAATAATTTCTTGATTGAATTCTAGACTTCAATCTTATTTTTTCTGCTATTAGATGTGATGCTGGCGATGCTTTACTTAACATTTATTTTTTCTTAGTTTGTAATTTCCTCCCTTTTGCTTTTACTGTTCCTTTTTTCTTTATTTCTTTTGTTAAACTTTTCGCTTTTTCTTTCTCTTCTGCCTTATCAGGAAATTGATCTGCAAATAACTTGGCTATATCCTTCTTTAAATTTTTCAGTCCAAATTCTAATTCACCTAAACCTTTTCTTTTAATTTCCTCCCAACTGTTGGTATAAAATATCTTTTCGGATATTTCAATCCTTGATTTTTTATCAGCTGCTCCACTACTCGGATAGGCTTTAATTAATTCATTAGTTATTTTCTCAAGCACTATTCCTTTGTTTCTGATATATTCCCTTTTATCCTCCTCTGTTTTAAATAAACCTGTTGAATCAGTTTCTATTATTATTTTTTCATCTGGGTTTGATAACATTTCATCAATCACTGGTTCAAAATTTTTAAAATCTGGATTTGTAAAAGTTTGACCGTCAATCATTGTTGATCTATCTTTTACGATTGTGGCTTGTCGATATACTTTTTTATCTTTCCCTAGAATCTCTTCAAACCTTTCCATTAAAACTAGAATATCAGGTTCATAAGCTGTTTCACCTTCCACTTTCATCTTTACTCCACTCTTGTATATCTCTCTTTTACCAGTCTCAGAATTTACTTCATTCTCATATTCATATCCTGCTCTACCACACATAATAATATGATATGGATCT
>JAOZLT010000176.1 GCA_029934675.1 Candidatus Altimarinota bacterium
ATTCCTGATAACAATAGTACTATTGCACAATACTTATTGCTCTATGAAATGTCTGGTGATCCGGAGAATCTGAATAGAGTAGTTGATTACGATTATTCTAAGCTCAACCTAACTTTCCAGCTGAAGAGTGACAATTCGAAAGCCATCAACTCGGCTATTGCTTTGATTGATTCATATCAAGAAAACTTCGAGGATTTAGGTATTCAAATGAATTATGCTGGTAGCGGATACAAGGGATTAATATTCACGGATCTGATTCTTCAGGGACAGATCAAGAGCCTTATCCTCTCGCTACTTATTGTGATTCTTCTCTTGTCACTTATGTTTAAAAATATCAGGCTTGGCTTGATTGGTGCTGTACCAATTGTCATTACTGCACTAGTTAGCTTTGGAGTAATGGGCTTTCTCGGTATTCCCTTGAATACCACAACTGCACTTTTGTCGAGTATTGCAATTGGAATCGGAATCGATTATGCGGTTCACTTCATAGAGCAGTATAGACATAACGCCAGACGAAATGAGGACTTCATATCAGTCGCTCAACGAACGATGGCTCATTCAGGTAGGGCGATCGGCTTCAATGCTATCGTAGTAATTGCAGGCTTCATGGTACTTCTCTTTTCAGTATTTCCACCAAACCGCGAACTGGGAGCTTTAGTATCTCTCAATATGTTCTTGAGTCTGGTAGGTACCCTGACCATCATGCTTATTTTGCTCAATATTTTTAAGATATATGTGAAGAAATAATAAAAAAACATCATGACAATATCAAAACTAATAACAACAGCAATCCTTGTAAGTAGCTTTGCGGCTCTTAGTTCTGGACTAGTGGCTCAGGGATTAACAGGACGAGAGATTGTAGAGAAGGTATATAATCGGGAGACCGGAGATGATCAAACATCCATTCTTACCATGACTCTGAGCAATGCCAATGGCAGCCAAAGAGTTAGGAAAATAAAGCAATTCACTAAGATTGTTGGAAATGCCGAGAAAAGCATCATGTTCTTTCAGTCTCCTGCCGATGTAAAGAACACCTCTTTCATGAATTGGAGTTACGATGATGGTAAAGCAGATGATCAATGGATTTATCTTCCTGCTATCAAGAAAACAAAACGGATCTCAAGCGACAGCAAAAATGACTACTTCATGGGCTCAGATTTCACATATGATGATTTAGGCGACCGGAAACTGGATGCTGATGACCATGCTCTGTTACGTGAAGAGAAAATGAATGGTAAAGATTGTTACGTTATCGAGAGTATTAGCAAGGATGAAGAGTACATGTACACAAAAACCATCACATGGATCGACAAATCCAATTTCATTGGTGTCAAAAAAGAATTCTATGATGAGGATGAAGACTTGCTCAAGGTTCTGACAATCAAAGAATATCAGGAAATATCTGGCTTATTGATTATCAGTAACTCAGAAATGAAGAATGTGCAAAGGAATCACACAACAAGCATTGTGTTGAGCGATATTAAGATTAACACCAATATACCTGCTTCTACTTTTAGCGAACGAATGATGATGCGTGGCATATGAAAAAGAATATAATACTAGTACTACTTATTCTGTTGAGCTCTCAGTTGATTAAGGCTCAGAATGTTGACTTGTCGGGATTTGCCCGCACCTATGAGGGTGTAAACTTTAGCGAAGGAGAATTCCTTGTGATGCAACAGACTCTGAATTTGAACTTTGAGAAGAGAGGTGAGAAAGTCGCCTTCAAGGCCAACCCGATGCTCTACCTGAACAATAGTAATGATCTGAGTTTTAACATGCGAGAGATCTATACCGACTTGTATTTCAAGAGTTTTGATCTTCGGATCGGGAAGCAACAGGTGGTATGGGGAAAATCTGACGGAGTGTTCATAACAGATATTGTATCTCCACTTAATCTCACCGAATTTCTCTTGCCTGATTTTGATGAAATCAGAACTGGGGTACTGGCCGCAAAGCTAGATTATTACATAGGGAGTGGAACGCTTGAGGCAATTTGGATCCCGCTTTTCACACCTACCACCAGACCCAATGAAAGCTCACCCTTTTATATTCCACCTACTTTCATGGCCCCTCCAAGCTTTGATTGGAGTAATAGTGAAATAAAACCCAGTCTTGAAAACAGTGAGATGTTTTTGAAATATGCAACTATGACCTCAATTGTTGATTTTGAGCTGATGGCCGGATACACCTGGGATGACAATCCCAGTATGCACGTTCAGAAGAATTTCTTGAAAGACTCTGCTTCTGGCACACCATCCCTTATCGGGCTAAATATCAGTCCAGAGCATCATCGCTTAGCTGTTGCCGGTGGCGCGTTTAGTACTCAGGTGAAATCAGCAATCTTCAGAGGAGAAGTAGCTTATTACACTGGAAAACATTTCCAAACCAGGGATCCTAATGCCGTGGATGCTCTGATTGAGAAAGATTATTTGCACTATCTGGTCGGTGTTGACTATAGCATCAAGGGGCTGAATCTTAGCGCTCAATTTATTCAGGAAGCAATCATGGATTATGATGATCTGATGAATACTAGTGAGATGCAAAGTACAATGACTTTCAGAGCACAGTATAATCTTCTACGCGAGACCCTTCATTTGGAACTATTTTCCTATATCGGATTAACAAATGAGGATGCACTTATTCGTCCGAAAATTACATATGATTTTGATGATAGTTTTTCTATCCTTCTAGGATCCAATATTTTCGTAGGTAATGAAAGCGGTCGCTTTGGCCAATATCATGACAATTCGATGATTTATGCAAAAATCAAATATAATTTTTAGAGATAACTGCAGTAACTGAGCCAAAAAAATAGATGCAAAGGCCCATAGTTTTGATTCCCTCCTTGAGCTAGAGCTGGTGCCACTATCTGAAATCATTCTTAATTAGTGATTATCATTGTTTCAACATTCTTAATTTCTTAGTTTTATAAGGTACTACAAGGTAGTATAGCTTTAATACTGTACTATAATAGTGTAGCTAAACAAAAACTAAGAATGAGCCAGGGGCCTGAATCAAAGTCTGAGAGGATAATTGCCTTTATTACCGAAGGGGTAAGAGATGGAACTTTTGTGCCCGGACAATCAATTCCAAGTTTATCTTCAACAGCAAGAGATTTTGATGTCGCAAAGAAAACCGTTGTAAGGGCCTATGAAAAGCTCAAAAAGATGGGGCTCATTGAATCCCGCCCCAAAACTGGCTTTTTCGTAATCAATAAAAAGCCAAGTACAAAATTGAAAGTTCTCCTGGTGGTTCATAGTTTTAATGGGCATTGGGAAATCCTTTACAATACGTTTCGGGAAAAAGTACAGAACTATTGTGACATAGAGGTCTATTTCCATTATTACAATATTACTATGCTGGATATGATCGTGTCACGAAATGTGGCCGATTATGATCTTTTCTTAATCTCCTCCTTCGACCATCCGCGAATTAAATCAATTATCGGCCGGATCCCTGCATACAAAGTATTGATTATTTCACGGAAAGACAGACTCGACGAAAGCTATAATTATATAATTCAGGATTTTTATCAGGGAACATATTTGGCTTTAAGTTCAGCCCATGATAAGATAATGAAATACAAAAAGTTTGTCCTGAGTTTTCCTGATATGGGTTGGCATTCACCGACTTTGAAAGAAGGGTTCTTAAAGTATTGTAGGGAAAATTCTCTTTCGCAACATACGGTAAACTCACTTAGGGATACTCAGATAAAAAAAGGAGTGTCATATTTAGTCATTGATGATCAGGATATTATACACCTAATTAAGATATGTAATGCAAAAGATTGGATTATAGGAAAAGATGTTGGCCTTATTTCCTACAGCGAGA
>JAOZLT010000177.1:0-2825 GCA_029934675.1 Candidatus Altimarinota bacterium
AACTCAAACAAACCATCCTCCAACTCGCCGTCATGGGCAAACTCGTCCCCCAAAATCCCAACGACGAACCCGCCGGTGTCCTCCTGAAAAAAATCACCAAAGAGAAAGCTAGGTTGATTAAAGAAGGGAAAATCAAAAAACAAAAACCTTTGTCGGAAATTAGTGAGGAAGAAAAGCCATTTGAGTTGCCGGATGGATGGGACTTTACCAAATTTGACAGTATAGTTGATATCACTAGTGGCATAACAAAAGGACGAAAGCCTGCAGGTCGGACTATTATGACGGTGCCTTACTTACGAGTTGCGAATGTTCAACGTGGGTTCCTTGAATTAAAACTTATGAAAGAAATTGCTATTCCAGAGAATGAGCTAGAAAAGTTCATTGTTATGGAGCGAGATTTGCTGATTACTGAAGGAGGTGATTGGGACAAGGTAGGTAGGACTGCGATATGGCGTGGAGAGTTGCCGTTGGTTATTCACCAGAATCACGTTTTTAAAGCTCGATGTTTGCTTGAAGTGCAAAATGAGGTGTGGTTGGAAACGTATCTGAATTCTCCACTTGCTCGTTATTATTTTGCAAAGTCAAGTAAGCAGACAACAAATTTGGCGTCTATTAACAAAACTCAGCTGCGTGGTTGCATGATTGCTATTCCACCTCTTGCCGAACAACACCGCATCGTCACCAAAGTCAATGAACTGATGGCCATATGCGATCAGCTGCAAGCCAAACTCACCATTCAGTGTACTATCACCTGCCACCTCACCGATACCATGACTGAACAGGTTGTTAGCCAGAAGGCAGTGCAATGTTAGACGACTTCATCCAACTTAATCGAGATTTTCACCCGATTTCAGATATGATCGAGGATGAGTCGGCCATTGATTTTGAAACACATATTGATTTTGGCTTAGCTTCAAGGATTCATTGGGATGATTTACTTCGAGAGCCCCGAGTTGTGATCCTGGCAGAGGCTGGAGCTGGAAAAACCTATGAAATCCAAGAGGTAACTAAGCAGCTGAGAGCCGAAGGGAAACAGGCATTTTTTTTGCGACTGGAATATTTGAAGGATGATTTTGAGTTGGCTTTCGAAGGTGATGCTTTTGGAGAGTTTTCTGAATTTAAAGCCTGGATAAAGACAACCAAAAAGGCGTGGTTGTTCTTAGATTCCGTAGATGAGGCAAAACTTCGGGATCCCGGAGATTTTGCAAAAGGCCTTCGCAGACTTAGGTTACAGCTTGGTGATAAAATACAACAGGTAAACATTGTTATCACTAGCCGACTTACTTGGGAGCCCAAAACAGAATTTTTGTTGGTTGAGCAACTTTTACCCTATCATCCTGAAAAAAAGAGGGCAGAGCTATCCGAAACTGAACAAAATTCCGCCCACATTTTGGAGCAATCTGAATGTGTCGAAGTTGATGATAAAAAAGATGTAAAATATCCAAAAATTTATTCATTAGCCCCCCTGAATAATGATCAAATTAAGGCATTTTCTATTGCAAAGGGAGTTGTAGATACAAATAGTTTTCTTGAGGCTATTGGTCGTGCAGACGCGAACCATTTTGCTTTAAGGCCGCAAGATTTATCTGATTTGATCAATTATTGGATTGATCATGGGAAAATCGATAGTAGACTGGAACTTGTAAAAGCCAGCGTCAAACAGAAGCTAGTTGAATCAGATTCAACTAGGGCAGAACTAAGACCGCTTGCTTACGAAAAAGCTCTTGCTGGGGCTGAGTTGATAGCTGCAACTACAACTCTTACGCCTTATTCAAGGATTGCGGTTCCCGACAAAGAAAATGTTCCCGGTGCTATATCCATTCTCGACATATTACCGGGATGGACAATAAGCGAATGCAAAGCTTTGCTTGAACGGCCAATTTTTGACGAAGCCGTGTACGGAACTGTACGGTTTCATCATCGTTCTGTAAGAGAATATTTAGTTTCTCAATGGATTTTACGATTGCTCGGATGTGGTTCGCGACGACAAATAGAGCACCTGTTTTTCCGCTCACAGTATGAAGTGAAAGTCACTACGCCAACGCTTCGTCCAATTTTACCCTGGGTGGCGATTTTTGACGACCAGATTCGTAAAAAGGCTCTAAGAATTTCTCCTGAAGCACTTCTTGAAGGTGGAGACCCGTCACAATTTCCAGCATCAGTAAGATCCGATATCCTTGAAAATTTATGTCGCGATATGGCTATTTCAGAAACTCATCATTCATTTGATATTACAGCTATCGAACGGTTTTCAGATTTGGATATAGAGCAAACTGTCAATCGTCTTCTTAATAAATATCGTGAAAATGCCGAGATAAGGGCACTGCTACTAAGAATGGTTTGGCAAGGAAAACTTTCCTCTTGCGCAAGACAGGCTACGATTTTTGCCAAAAACAAAGCCCACGATCAATATACTAGGATTTGTGCCATCCGAGCTATTGACGTTGTCGGAAGCACTTCGGAAAAACAAGGAGTTGTGGAGTGTTTTGTTGATAACACTGATGAACTTAACTACTCGATAATCGATGCCGTTGTTGAATCATTTGGGTTCGAAGAGCTATCAGTTTCAAATTTTATGATTATCCTCGACCGGCTTCCTGATTCTGGAGAATTTAATACGGGGTACCTTGGTTACTCGCTAAAAAGGTTGATGGAGACTATTGCCATCTCGAAGCTTGAATCTTTTGTAAAAAATTTATCAGTCATGCTGTCGAAAAAACCACACATTGAACATCCTTGCTGTAATGTTTCCCTGCAGCATGCTTGGCTAATCCCCATTGCTATGAAAGGTTGCACACGGCTTATTAATAGTCGATCTCTCGTCA
>JAOZLT010000177.1:2835-3361 GCA_029934675.1 Candidatus Altimarinota bacterium
TGTCATGCTAAATCCAAAGATATTAAGGCTGCTATCTCAATGTGCCACTTATCGGGACTATCATGGTAGAGATGGTCTGGATCAGTCTCTCTCTGAAATCGTATCGCATTGGAGTGAACTTAACGAGCACCTTTTCTGGTACGACGTTGCTTGCACGAGAGCTAAACGAGAAAACGAAGTTACTGAAGAGTGGCAGATATCTATTTTCGGTTGTTATTGGCATTCTGAAGCTATAGAATTCGAGACAACCATAGGTTGGTTGACAAACAAACCTGAGATAGAAGATAAACGAATTTCGTTGTCACTGGCTTATAATGCTTATGTACGAGATGGGCGTAAGCGAAAAAAGCGAGAATTATTGAAGAAAGTCGTTATTGGTGTCCCCGTACTTGAAAAAGCATTACAGAATTATTTCAGACCTCCATCTCAATCTGAGGCAGAGAAAAAGAGGAAACAGCAAGAAAGAGATCGCAAACGGCGTCAAAAGAAAAAAGAGGAAAAGCAAAAACAGGATCGAGAAAACTGG
>JAOZLT010000177.1:3371-3828 GCA_029934675.1 Candidatus Altimarinota bacterium
GGAAAATATGGTTATCTGAAAATGTCGATAAAATCGCTGATATTCAGAGGCTGGAAAACGGAATATTCTCCAACTCGCAGTTATATTTGTATGATCGCCTTAGAGATCTCAGCACAGACAGGAATAAGTGGGCTTACAGCAATTGGCATGACCTTGTTGAAGATCAGAGTCTGGAAGTCGCTGAGGCATACCGTGATTTTTTAGTTGCCTGCTGGCGACAATATCGACCCGCCATACGTTCGGAAGGAATAGAAAAACCTAATAGCATTCCATACGGTGTTATTTGCGGACTGAGTGGGCTCTCTATTGAAGCAAGGGAAGTTTCGGGCTGGCCATCGTGTCTGACCGTTGATGAGGCTAAACATGCAGTTCGATACTCTCTTTGGGAACTAAACGGGTTTCCTGATTGGTTAAAACCTTTGCATGTGCGATTCCCCTCAATCGTCGAGGAATATTT
>JAOZLT010000178.1 GCA_029934675.1 Candidatus Altimarinota bacterium
GAGAAAACCCAGAATACCAATCCTCAATTCTTCCGCATCATGGTCTGCTATTACATCTGTAAGATGGCAGCCAGTATGAGAATCAATATTGTTACGAATGATCGGGGGGAGATCCCAATAAATTTTTATGGGATAAACCTTGGCGTCAGTGGAACAGGAAAAGGTTTCAGTACCAATATCCTCGAAGAGCAAATCATCAATCGCTTTCATAAAACATTCTTTACAGCGACCATGCCTCTGATGGCAGATGAGAAGCTCAACGATCTAGCAGTCCAACGTGCTTCATTGTCCGGAGGAATAACTCAGGACGAAGAGCTGATCTCAGTCATGAAGGAATACAATGAGCTGGGAGAGATGGCATTCTCCTTCGACTCCGGGACCACCGCTGCTGTAAAGCAGATGAGGCACAAGCTGATGATGGCCCAGATCGGATCAGTCAATCTCGAGATAGATGAGATCGGCTCCAATCTCTTGGGCAATGCTGAAGTCCTAAACACATTCCTTGAGCTGTTTGATGTCGGCAAAGTAAAGCAGAAGCTGACCAAGAATACCCGGGAGAATACCCGGGCCAAAGAGATCCAGGGAAAAACTCCTACCAATCTCATGCTCTTCGGTACACCAGTCAAACTGTTCGATGGCAGCAAGGTCGAGGAGGAGTACTGGTCATTCATCGGCTCAGGATATGGCCGGAGATGCTTCTTTGGGTACTCCAGGGAAGGAACCAAGAACAGATCATTAACTCCTGAGCAGGTCTACGATCTACTCACCAGCCCAGTGTCTGAGAAATTCATGGAGGATATCTCCAGAGAATTTGGCAAGCTTGCCCTCTACGATAATTGCAATAAGAAAGTAGCTATCTCAAGGGACGTGAGCCTTATCTTGATTGAGTATCAGATGCAATGCGAGAATCTTGCTGAAACGATGGGAGACCATCAGGAGATGCAGAAAGCAGAGCTTTGTCATCGCTACTTCAAGGCTCTCAAACTGGCAGGAGGATTCGCCTTCATTGATAAGAAAGCTGTCATCAGTGAAGACCATCTCTACTACGCTATTGCTATGGCAGAAGAGTCCGGTAAAGCATTCAACAATATGCTCAACCAGGATGCTCCTTATGTGAAGCTGGCAAAATACATTGCCTCAGTCGGTAGAGAGGTTACGCAAGTAGACCTCGCTGAAGCTCTCCCGTTCTATCGTGGATCTGTCCTGCAGAAGGTTGACCTGCTCTCAATGGCTACCACCTGGGGACACCAGAACTCTGTGATCATCAAGCAGAAGATGGACAACAACATTGAATTCTTCACCGGGGAAACCTTGAAGAAGACAAGCCTGGATCACCTGTTCCTCAGTCACAGTGCTGACGTGGCAGTAGCCTACAAGAACGTGCAGGCACCATTCCACAAGCTCGATGAGCTGGTGAAGATGGATGATCATAACTGGTTCAATCACCACACCAGTACAGGCAGACGCCATGAAGACAATGTTGTTCCTGGATTCAATGTGGTGGTCATCGATGTCGATGGAGAGATCCAACTGGACAAGGTGCATTTCTTGCTGGAAGGGTTCAAGTACATGACCCACACCACCAAGAGTCACACCGCATCGAGCAACAGGTTCAGGATCCTATTCCCTCTGAATTATAATCTGAAGCTGAACGAAGAGGACTTCAAAGAATTCATGATCAATGTATTTGAATGGCTCCCCTTCGATTGCGACACAGCCACCGGCCACCGATCTCGTAAGTGGCTCACCAACAAAGGCTCTGATGTCTGCTACAGCAAAGGTGACGAGCTTCTCGATGCCATGCTGTTCATCCCACGCACCAGCAAGAACGCCAAGCGTAAATCCACAATCAATAACATGATGGATCTGAACAATGTGGAGCGCTGGTTCATCTCTTCAATGAAGGAAGGCAAGCGCAACAATCAGTTGATCCGCTATGCCCTGCTGTTGATAGATTCTGGTTACAGTCTCGTTGAGATCGAGCAAAAAGTATTCAATCTCAACTCCCGCTCAGACACACCACTCTCAGATATTGAGATCAGGAATACGGTGATGAAGTCTGCAAGTAGCACCTTTTTTAAACGGCAAGGAGCCTAATAATGAATGATCAGTTAGTCCTCATTTGTGGAACCAGTGGATCAGGTAAATCTGCTTCACTGAGAAACCTCTCTCCCCCGAAAGGGGTAGCCTACCTCAACTGTGAGGCAGGCAAGCGGTTGCCATTTCCTTCCAAATTCAGATCGATGATAGTCACAGATCCTTACGTCGTCGAGAAGGCCATCCTGGACATCGAGAATAATCCAAATATCCATACTCTCGTTATTGATAGCCTGACATATCTGATGGATATGTTTGAGAGTGAAGTCGTGCTCACTGCCAAGGATACGATGGCTGCATGGCAGCAGTACCAGCAGTACTTCAAGCACATGATGCAGCAGGTGGTAGCCAAGTCTACCAAGAACATTATCTTTACAGCCCATGTACTCAGCATCCTCAACGATACTGATAAGATCATGGAAACCAAGGTACCGATCAAAGGTGCTCTAAAGAATGTCGGTCTTGAATCCTTCTTCAGCACAGTCATCATGACTCAGAAGATTGACATCTATACCCTGGAGAAATATCAGAACAAGCTCCTCAATATCACCGATGAGGAAAAGGCTTTGGGGTTCAAGTACGTTTTTCAAACCAAGCTGACTCAGGATACAATTCATACCCGTATCCGTTCATCTATGGGGATGTGGTCGAAGGCTGAGACCTATATTGATAACGATATCGCTCTCGTTATGGATAGGCTGCATTCCTATTACAAATAGTTCCATCGTAGAGTACCTCCGGTACTTGTAATTGCCTCGGATTCAATAGAAGAATCCACAACACAAACAGAAAGGAAAGTTCGCTTATGAGTATTTTAGATAACATGAACACTGCCAGCGATGTCCAGCAAGAGACGGAAGATCGTGTCCAGGGAGAAGGATTCAAGCCTATTGATTCCGATCTCTATGATGCCACGATTGACTATGCTTTCTTGGACGTCTCCAAAGGTGGGGCTATCCAAGTCCGTCTTGAGATGACCACCGATGATGGCAAGAAAGTCCGTGATTCCCAGTGGATCACTTCCGGTACAAAGAAAGGTTGCAAGACCTACTACTTTGAGCGGGATCCAAAGACCAAGAAGGAAACCACTAACAAGCGGTACCTTCCAGGTTTCATCATGATCAATGATCTGGTGTCCGTAGCTACCGGCTTCCCATTCGCGCTCGATATCAAGACCGAAAAACGCACCATCGAATTGTACGACTTCACTGCCAGAGCCCAGAAGCAAACCGAAGTTGAGATGATCGTTGGCCTGCTCGGGAAGAAAGTCTCTGTTGCAGTCATGAGCGTCATTCAGGACAAAGAAGCCCTGAACGATGCCACTGGCAAGTACGAGCCAACCGGCAAAACCACCAGCAAAAATGAGGTTAAAAAGTATCTCCATGCCGGAGACAACAAGACCCTCATCGAGCTGAAAGCCAAAGCCCCTGACGCCGTGTTTGCACCAAAATGGCTGAAGACCTGGAAGGGCAAAGTGGATGACACTTCCACCACCACAGCGAATGCTGGAGTAACTGGTACGCCTGCCGCATCCGGTGATCAGGCACCGCAGGAAAGCATCTTCGCCGACTAGGGAGGATAGATGAAGGTACTGTTTCTACCTGCGCTTGCCACTATCAACACAGCTACTGCAGTGGTAAGCTCATCTCTCGCGCTAGGGACAGCCCTCTATGAGCTGTTCCTAGTTTTTTTTCCAACAGAACCAGAAG
>JAOZLT010000179.1 GCA_029934675.1 Candidatus Altimarinota bacterium
TAGAAAGTAGTATCAATCAATACTTCTCTCTTTACTTATATATTTTTATACTTTAAAACAGTTACTCTAAAGTGATTTCTTACCATTATACTCTCGAATATCCTCTATCCTCTAGCATACAAATACCTTCCTGGAATCCAGCGACAGGAAAACCGCGACCTAGGTCGCGGTTTATTTAGACTATCGGGAGTCCTTCACCAGAGTCGACATTAGAGTCGCTGGTATTAATTGTTTCAATACCCATTGCATCAGTAGTAGTATTAATTGCTTGAACATTGAAGTCATCAACCCCAACGAAATCAATCGTATGACCAAGACCGATACCTGATTCGAGAAGAGCGCCGGCTTGATACAAGTCGTAAGTAGGGCTAGGGTAGCCGTAATGGCCTAGACTCCAAGTGAACGTCACCTTGCCAATTTGATCGTCAGTCGCGGCAAAATCAAGAATTGGCCCAGGAGCTGACATATCTAGCACGTGATCGATAGTGTCTTTTACTTCCACTAGCAGATTTGGGTTAGGTATGTCGAGGACAGGCACACCAACGACATCGTTAATGCTGTCAGCGATCGTTTCAAACTTGCCATAGCCTCGGTGGTGTGGACACCAGATCATGCCATCTTTAGCAACATTGATATCGGTGATAATTGCTGTCGCCAGCGCTGGATCTAAGAAAGGGTCGGCTGGCTTAACCATCTTTCTAACGTCAGCCGTATCACCACCATCAAATAATTCACCCCAAGTAAACTCTGGAGCAATATCATACAGGGTGTCTTTCTGAATCTGAAAACCACAACTACCGCAAAAAATAGTCTCATCGCAATCAGTGCACACAAAAGAATCAACCATCCTTAGATGCATATTATTCGAATATCGTGTCTCTTCCCCTCGCGGAAATTCAGAAACCTGTAATCCCGATGGAACTGGGGTTTGACCGGCGAGCGTATCCATCGGCTTGTCAATCAACCACACAGTATCAAAAGTCTTCTCGAGACCGTTATAGTTAGCCAGTATAATTTCCTTACCAGCGGCCGCGGTTATGTCTCCAGTTGCGTCAGACCCGGCCTTTTTTAGAAAGCCTCTGTATCTATCGTCTATTACGGTATCGTCTAAGATACCCAGAGCTGTTAGCAAACCAGCGTAGTTTTTTAGTTGTCCTTGAATATGAAGATTCATTGTTGTCCTTTTTTATATTTTGTTCTTTGTTTTACAGTATGTTTGCTGCATCATTCTCAAGCATTAATACAATCAAGTCTCGAAGTTTATACATATCAGTCTCTTGAATAATTCTTTTAAATATTTCTAGAAAGAAATTTTGTTTTTGAATATGGTCATCTAAAAGAGCGATATTCTCTTCCACTAAATTCTTCTTCGCAATTTTCTCAAAATGCCTCAAAGTATCAACGAAGCTCTCTACTTGCATCGCACTATCTTCTAACTTCTCCAGAATCTCTTCTCTTAAAAAAATTAGGTTTTCTTCGTCTCGTAAGAATTCATTAGCCTCATAAGTATCATTGATACCAATGGTTCTAAAGACTTTCTTCATTATTTCATAAGGCAGCATAAACATAACGAAGTTAACAATTTTTAACATAAATAGTCTTTTCTCTGCCTGGGTATTAAAATTGCCCTCTAAGCTTTCATAGTCAATATCTAGATATCTTTCGTCTAGCCCAACTAACCAAGGCTCAAAAGTCGCCTCAAACCAAAACTCAAACTCTCCCGGAAACATATCAATTACGTCATGCTCAAATGTAAAATAATTAAAATTTATAAAATCATATTCCTGGATATATTTAAAGTCTGAAGCTAGTAACGCAGCTCTATCCTCACTCGGTCTTTCAATTTCAATAGTAGTACTTTCCCCACTATCGGTGTTCATATAGAAGTTCATCTTTTCTTTTTCCTTTTTTATTTCTTCTTATATTTTTATACTTGCTTTTAGCAAGCAAACCTAAACTTCGAACGACCGGAGTCTTTCTTCGATATACTCGCCAATAGTTCTAATGGCTCTAATTATTTCCAGCACTATATTCTCTTTTTATCTCATGTAGAAATCTTTCAATTTCTGACTAGGTTTAACCCCAATCTTTAATGGGTTATTTCTATTATCCAAAACATTTCCATTTAATAATGCCCCAGTATCTCTTAATTCTTTTTGCTTACCAGTGTATACTTTAGTCAAGTTTTTAGCCCACTCTTGTTGATTGGGTGTCGTTGAAGCAGTCCACCTAGTAAGCTCGCCCTGATTGGGATTAATTACTTCTCCGTTTAGGTTTCGAGTTTCTTTTGTAAATGGACTGTAAGTAACTGAACTAGTCTTTGGTGTATACTCACCAGTCGTAGGGTCTTTCTTAAGAGTGTTAGAGTAAGATGTAGCCCCAATTCCAGAAGCATCATTATACAAAGAAGCTACTGTATCCATGACTGGCTGGTTTAACCTTTGAGTCTTGTTAGCCAGAACTTGTTTGTCTGCACCCGAGGGCTGTAGACTGTCATCATTTTTACCTGGATGAATATGGAAGGTGTTTGTATTTTTATTCTCAGGCATTGACACTTCACCGTATCCACCGATAGCTGTCGGCATAAAGCTAGATTTTTTATCGGAGGAATACATTGCTCCACCTATCTCTCGGTTGGGGGAAACTCGATCACCAAAGGAACTAGTAGCTCTAGCAATATCATCAAATCTAGTTTTTATTTTGGGTTCCATTTTTGGGGAACCGTCAAAAGCAGATTTTGAATCCTGCTTGATTTGAGACTTAACCCCGGCTTGCCAGTTATCTTTAGGAAGGATGCCCATTTCGCGCGCCTTCACCTGTCGCCCCAAAGCGTTCGCTTCTTCAACTAGCTTTTGAATCTTCGATATTGCCGCTTGTGTCATAGATTACCCTTTTACTTTTCTTCTTTTTTCTTTGTTGAATCTTTTCGAGTTCTGTATTCATCACATACTCGTCAACTTCCCTGACCAACTCTAGCCAGTTATCAGTGACATACTTTGGTCGGTTGGGTAAAGTCTTACGTCGGGGATAAAGTAAAAAATAATGCTTCTTTACTTTATTCCAAGCCCTGGCGCCAACCTTTTCCTGTTTTGGAATTTCAGTTGGATGGATGATCATTTTCTCTTGCTCTAAATGCTGGGCCATATTTCGCAAAACTGTTGGTAGGTCTTCGTTGCTAATGGAATGACGCCTGGCGTTGTTCTCAGCTCTAGCCAGGAATGTATTACACATAGAACAACACACGTTTCTAATTAAACCAGTGCCACGGACTTTTTTAATGTGCACGTGGTCTAGTGTTGGTTTTTCCAAAGGCTTACCACAAATGACACAGGTGTTCTTTTGCTTGAATTGATACGCGTCTCTGATTGGCTTGATTGTCTTTGATTTTGCTTGCCAGATAAAATCCGGTTCGTAAGTCTTATTAATGTTAAACTTGAGATAATTTGGAACCGTAATCTTTAGATGACTATTGTATTTCTGGAAAAGTGCTTCTATGGTGTGCGCCTCTAGCATAGAGCATTCAATTTTATCGATAGGTTCAATCTTGAAATCAGGCCACTTATATTGATTCCAGAGTTCGTCAAAAGGTTCCTCGATTGATTCGATTATCCCAATCTTCTGAAACATATACTTAGTTTCTTTATGAGTTACTAGGATTCTATAAAACAGCGCCCCGCTGTAAATATATTCAGTATCTCGTTTATTGTGATTCCAGAAGTGCAACCAACTTAGATCTTTTTTGATTTCTTGCTGAGCTTCTTCAAGGACATCGAACATCCTAGAGGCAAGAAGAAA
>JAOZLT010000180.1 GCA_029934675.1 Candidatus Altimarinota bacterium
TGTTCATTTGTATTTACTGATGAAGCTAGGCGTGAACTAGATGTATACGAATATTGGGGAAACTTTGATCTAGATAATACAGGTATAGCTAAACCTATGGTTTGTGCATGGGTAGGAAATACAGTAATTAGATTAGAAGAAAGCCCGTACTCTGATGGTAAGATACCATTTATTAGTTGTGCATTTGACCCTGAACCATTTAGTATTAATGGTGAATCTAATGGTGAACTGTTATCTACAGACCAAAAACTACGTACAGCAATCAAGAGAAGTTTTATTGATACCTTAGATAAGTCAACTAATGGGCAAAGAGGTTTCCAATCAGGAACCCTAGATCCGGTAAATGCAAGTAGATTTAAAAATGGTAAAGACTTTGAATTCCAAGGACAACAACCTAACTTCTGGGAAGGAAAGTATAATGACTTTAATTCTAGTGTTATAAACTTCTATCAACAAGTTGGTGTAGAGATGCAATCTAATGTAGGTGTTAGACCATTTGCTGGGGGTAGCCAAGGTGGAGTACTTCAATCTGCTAAACAGGTTGGTGCTTCTATGGATGCTACAGGTAAAAGAGAAGTAGATATTTCTCGTAACTTTGCAGAAAACTTTGTTAAACCTATGTTAATTAAATGGCATGTAATGAATAATGATTTTCTTGAACCAGAAGATATTGAACGTATTACAAACCTACCATATGTAGCACATGACCCAATGGACCCAGACGGTAACATGGATATTAGAATACAAGTTAATACAGCAGAAGCTGATGCAGAGAAGTCAAGAGAGTTAGCATTCTTACAACAAACACAGGGACCTAATGATGATCCTAAAATATCACAAAAGATTAGAGCAGAGATGTTCAAACTTAAAGGTATGCCTGAATTAGCTAAATGGATGAATGAGTATGAGCCTAAACCTGATCCTCTTATGATTAAGAAAGCAGAACTAGAGATTCAAGAATTAGAAGCATCTATTGCAGAGAAACAATCTAGAGCAGCAGAAAATCGGATAGACCTTGAGCTGAAAAAAGCCAAGACAATTACAGAACAAGCTAAAGCTAGACAATTACATTCTGGTACAGATGCACAAGACTTAGATTATGTAAACAAAAGTACAGGTAAGACACAACAAGATGCTATCCAAATGGAAAATGTTAAAGCTAGAAATGATATTATTAAGGAGCGTAGCAAACCTACTACACAAAGTAATGTGTAAAGGTTATGCTATAATTACCTATGACCAATAAAGTGTAGTCAATAAAATCATCTTAAATTATCTCGTAAGAGGACACAAGGAATTAGAATGAACCCAGAAGTAGAAGAAGAGTTAGAACGTGTACAAGTGCATATAGAATTAGTTAAAGAAGCTATTGCTATTGCAGACAAATTAGATGTTTTAAACAGAGTACCAGAATTTGAGGAAATTATTATCAAAGGTTTTATGGCAAGTGAACCAGCAAGAATTGCTGCAGTTATAACTGACCCTAACCTACTTGGTGATGAAGACCAAAGAGAACTACTTGGTGCTATTAAAGCTGTTGGATACTTAGGTGATTATTTACGTAACATTGAACGAAGAGGTGCACAGATGAAGCAAGCACTAGCTCAATCAGAACAGTATCAGACAGAATTACGTAATCCAGCAGGAGATGAGTAATGACAGATGAACAATTTGAAAATATGAGTGATGACGAGTTTGCAGAGTATGAGTCTTCCCATCAAGGTGAAGAAACAGAGATGGAAGCAGTAGATGAAGATGAGGGATCAAATGATCCTGAATTAGATACTGATGAAGTAGCTATTGATGAATCTAATATAGAAGAAGAAACTGAACCAGAAGAAGTCTTAGAGGACACTGATCCAGCTGAAGAGTTAACAGAAGAAGGTGAAACAAATGAGGATACTCAAGATACACCAGAAACTGAAGATGAACCAGTCGAAGAAAACACTCTAGATTCTGAAGAAGAAGCTTATGACTATAAAGCTGGGTTTGAAGAACTCATGGCACCTCTTAAAGCCAATGGTCAAGAAGTACAGATTAAAAGTGCTGAAGACGCTCGTAAACTGATCCAAATGGGTCTTAACTACGATGATAAGATGGTAAGTATAAAACCAGTCAGACTAGCCGGTAAGGCTTTAGAAAGAGCTGGTATTATACGAGATGGTGTTATAGATGAAGAAGCACTTAACAGAATGATTGACTTCAACAATGGTGATATTGAAGTTATGAAAGAGAGACTTAAAGAACTCGAAATAGACCCACTAGATTTAGACTTAGAAACGACTGACTATCAAGCACAAAACCATATGGTTAGTGAACACAGTATAGCAATAGATGACGTTCAAAGAGAATTATCTACAAGAGGTACAGTAGACCAAGTAGTTGGTGCGTTAAACACTATGGATGAAGGAAGTAAAAACTACTTCTCCAGTAACCCACAACAACTATTAGGTTTAGAGCAAGACATCACTTCGGGAGTATTTGACGAGATTAATGGTAATGTACAGTATGAAAGACGTATGGGCAGACTAGGTGATAAAACCGATATGGAAGCTTATATTGAATTTGCACAAGCTAGAGGTAATGTTATGCGAGAGCAAGCAGCACAACCAGCAGTACAAGCACCAAGAAAAACCGTAAATACTGCAAAGCGGGCTAAAGCAGCAGGTTCTAAATCAGCAGCTAGTAAGACAACAGAAGCAGTTAACCCATTCGATATGTCGGATGATGAATTTGAAAAACAATTCGGGTTAGCACAAGCAATTAGATAAGGAAATATCATGGCAAGTCCACAAATTTATGGTGATGGTAGTAACTCAACGGTAGGAACTCAGTTTAATACCTTTAAGTATAACAAACAAGCAGTAATCGAAGCAACTAAGAAACAGTTCTTTGGTCAAATGTCAGGGGTTCTAAATCAACCTAAACATTTTGGTAAAACAGTTAAGAAATATCTATATGTACCAATCCTAGATGATAGAAACAGTACTGATCAAGGTATTGATGCAGCTGGAACAACTCTAGTTGAAGGTGAATGGTCAGCATGGAATGCATCAGGAACACTACAAGGTGTAGCTTATGCAGATGAAACAGCAGCGCTAACAGCAGCAGGTGCTAATGGTAGAGTTGATGAGAATAAAGGTAACCTTTACGGTTCATCTAAAGATATCGGTCTTATTACTAACAAGATGCCAATTCTTTCAGAAGAAGGTGGTAGAGTGAATAGAGTCGGTATGACTCGTCTTGAGCTTGAAGGTTCAATTGAAAACTTTGGTATCTTTGAAGAGTGGACAAGAGATTCTATGAACTTTGATACAGATGATCAACTAATGACTCATCTATATAGAGAAGCAGGTAGAGCAGCTGGTGAACTTAATGAAGATAAACTAGCTATCGATCTATATAATGGTGCTGGTATCATTGTTTATGCTGGTGGTGGTACAGACTTGACTACTACAGTTAAACCTTGTGAGTATGATGAACTAGAATTGATGGATAAAACTCTTACTGAGAATTATTGTCCAATGGATACTCAGATCATTAATGGTTCAAGAAACATTGATACTAAGACAGTTGATGGAGCTAGATATGCTCACTGTTCAATTGACTCTAGATTATCATTACAAAAAATGAAAGATTCATTTGGTGATAAAGCATGGACTCCAGCTCGTATGTATGCAGCAGGTGGTACACTAGCAACTGGTGAAAAAGGTGCTATTGAAGCATTTAGATTTATTGAAGTTC